>JAKEEN010000299.1 GCA_022616575.1 Flammeovirgaceae bacterium | reverse complement strand
ATGTAATCCGTATGGTATTGGCATTGAAATTCTGCGGCTCAACCGTGAGGTTTCTTGTTAAGTAATCTAAGAGAATGTCGCGGCTGTTAATGACAAAAAAATACCGGATGTCATCTTCAAATGAACTCTTGATATCGCGTGTAATTAAAATTGTTCCACCCTCGAGTTGAAGCGGTTTGTCAAATGTTCCGGAAATACGTTTTCCGCTTTCACCAATTTGAATTTCAAAACCGTTTTCATTTTGGGGGTCGAAGAAGATGGGTGTATTAAAATATCCGGAGTGTTCGAACTGATACTGCACTACTATAGGGGATTGTCCGTACAGTTCGAAATTTAAAATTTCACCCTTGCTGTAATAACTCACATCAAGCGGAATTGAATCCAGAACCTTACTCAAAAAGAGTTTAGATTTTAGTAGTTCGATTTCACCTGAAATGATATTCAGGTTGTTATTTTCGGAAAATGTCTTAATCCCAAAATCAACTGCATCTTCTTTCAGATCAAGCTTTATTTCTGATGAGGATTCGTAAAGTTCTTTGGTATATCGAATCACCAGATAGGTAGCCAGGTTGGAGACCGTAAAAATCAAGACAATCCAAAACCAGTTATTACGGATGATAAGCCCGAGCTTGTTAAAGTCGATGCCTTCAATAATAACAGGAGACGCTATAGGTTGGGGGTGTTTCAATGAAATTTATTTAACCGTAAAAATTACAACAATCAAAGCAGTTAAAGTACTGATAATACTGATTACAGGTGCGTAGTCGCGCAGCCCCTCGACAATGGGTCTGCGAACAGGCTCCACATAAATAATATCGCCCGGCTGAAGCACCAGATTATTTTTAAGATATCCGTTGATTGTACTGAAATCGGCCACGTAAACCTGATCGCCCCTAAGCACACGTATATTTTGAGCATTTGAAAAATTATCGATGCCCTTTGCCAAAGCAAGCGCTTCAGTCAGTCTGATATTTTCATTCATGAGAGGAATCACCTGTCCTCCGGGAGCCCCTAAAACGACTACCCGTTTATTAACGTACTCAAGCTTTACAAAAGTGTCGGAGTAAAAGCGTGTATATTCCTTTTGCAGGATTTCTTCAGCTTGCCGTAATGTGAGGCCCTCTACCTGAAGCTGCCCGACCATTGGAAATTTTACTACCCCTTGAATATCAACCAGGTAAGAAGGGTCGGGTTTAAAATTTGGATTTTGATCCTGACCACTTTTTAAGAACTCCATGTCCGGATCAATGATCCGCTCTCCATTTTTCGTAAAAACAGATAATTTGATCAGGTCATTTTTCTGGATGGTGTAGTTTCTTTGAGTTTGTTCTGCTTCCTGCTTAATGGATTGGGTATCGGTAACCCGAAACATTACATTTTTCTTATACGAAGCACAAGAAGTAAAAACAATAAGAAGGACAAAAGCCAGTCGTGACACGTAGATGCAAAATTTGATTATCGTGAAATTACTGATTTTCTCAATAACTCCGCGAATGTTGGAAGTACCTGGTCTTTTTCTGAAATAATGGGCTGGCTTACCTGCCAGTCAATATTTAATTCAGGATCGTTCCATCGGATTCCTTGTTCTGATTCTTTATGGTAAAGGTTAGAGGTCTTGTAGAAAAATATGGAGTCCTCTTGGGCAACAAAGCCATGTGCAAAGCCGGCTGGTACCATTAACATTTTTCTGTGTATGGAGTCTAACTCACAGTAATATACTTTGCCAAAAGTTTTTGAGCCGGTTCGGATATCAACCACAACGTCAAGCACTTTTCCTGCCATGACACTCACCAACTTGGCCTGTGCATAAGGAGGCATTTGAAAATGCAATCCACGAACGACATTTTTTTTTGAGAATGAAATATTTTCCTGGGGAAATTTCTCAGTAATTCCGATTGAGTGGAAAACCTGATCTTTGTAGTACTCATAGAACCAACCGCGTTGGTCATTATAAATGGTTGGGATGATTTCTATTAGGCCTTCGAACTCAGTTTTAATAACCTGCATGCTGCGGGTGGAATAGATTATTTATGGCGGCAAGGTATTTATTTATAACGATAGATTCATCGAATTGCTTTTCCATTTTAATTCGGCCATTGGCTCCCAGTTTTTTCAACATCGTATCATCCATGGATGCCATAGTTTCCATTTTCTGGGCAAGATCTTCTACATTTTTCATCTCACACAAGAGACCATTAAAGTGATTTTCAATAACCTGATTACAACCCGGTACGTTTGTGGCAATAATTGGTTTGGAGCAGCTTGCCGCTTCAAGTAAGGTGCGCGGTGTACCTTCACGATACGATGGCAATACAACACAATCTGATTGGTAAATGAAGGGTCTCACGTCATTTGTTGTACCTAAATAATCAACAAGTCCTTCTGTCACCCACTGATCAATATTTTTTCTGGGTATGCCTCTTTTGTGATCTTCATCAATTGCTCCTAGAATTTGAAATTTTGCTTTAACACCTTGCTCCTTTAGCATCCTTACCGCCTCAATATATTCGAGGATCCCTTTATCGGTGATTAGCCTGGATATAAGAAGGAAAGTAAAAACTTCATTTCTTTTAAATGACGTAGGTTTAAAACAATGTAAATTAATCCCTGATCCTGGTAATAGGTCAACCGATTGGTGCTTAACAAGTCCTTCTTCAACAAATAGCTTTTGGTCGTCCGGGTTTTGAAAGAAAATTTTTGAAGCGAATCTGAAACTGATACGGTATAGAAATTTTGCAACTCTTGATACAATTCCATCTTTCAAAAAGACAGTCCCCAATCCACAAACGTTATTAATGGTAGGTATTTTTAAAATAGCAGCCGCCAGGGTACCATAGACATTTGGCTTGATAGTGTAGTGAAGAATTATATCGGGTTTTATGCTTTTGTATATCGAATAAAGCTCAAAAATAAGGGCAAAGTCTTTGATGGGATTGGCCCCCCGACTATCCATTTTTAAACGATGGAAAAAACAGCCCGTCTCTATCAATAGATCACTAAATTCATCGCGCGGGGCAATGGCGTGCACTTCATGACCTTCTTGGAGGAGGGTCTTCACCAGATTAAACCGGAAATTGTAAATATTCCAGGAGGTGTTGAGTACAATGGCAACTCTCATTTGTTCTTAAAACTCGGTTGAGCTCCCTTTAAATCGACAAAACGTCAAAATAAGCAGATAAACCTACATTTGTTTAGGTAGATTCAACAAAGGTAGAAAAAAGTAACCGTCTAAGGAACCAAATTAAATTAAGAATGCATTAAACTTGCGCCTCCGAATTTTCAATGAAATCGATTGAAAACCTTGCTGTATTAGTAGCCATCGGCAGTAGCCGGGAAACTGAGATTACCCATGAACATCTCGAAGAGTCGGCATTTTTGGCCGAAACGATTGGTATAAAAACCATTCAGAGATTTATTCAATCTTTGCCACTACCCGATTCGCGTACTTTTATTGGTAAAGGAAAACTGGCGGAGCTGAAAGACTTGGTGCGGACAAACCATATTCGTTCTGTTATTTTTGATGATGATTTAAGCCCTTCTCAACTCCGAAATCTTGAACGGGAGTTTAATCCAAAAGACACAGAAACGCCAACGGTGAAGATTTATGATCGAAGCCTTTTGATCTTGGATATTTTCCTGTTCAGAGCACAAACCGCACAGGCAAAGACACAGGTTGAACTGGCAAGAAATCAATACTTGTTACCCCGACTTACCCGAATGTGGACGCACCTGGAGAGGCAACGAGGGGGTACTGGCACACGCGGTGGTGCGGGTGAACGCGAGATAGAGACCGACCGAAGAGCTATTCGCAATCAGATTACCGTGTTGAAGGACAGGCTTGAGAAAATTGAGAAACAACGGATTACTCAACGCAAATCACGAGCGAATACAGTACGTGTTGCCCTGGTGGGTTATACCAATGTGGGTAAATCCACTTTGATGAATTTGCTATCGGGGTCAGGCGTACTGGCGGAAAATAAATTGTTTGCAACGGTTGATGCAACTGTGCGAAAAGTAGTGTTGGGCGATATTCCGTTCCTGTTGTCGGATACAGTTGGATTTATTCGGAAGCTGCCTCATCATCTCATTGAATCTTTCAAGTCAACATTGGATGAGGTGCGCGAAGCTGACTTGCTTCTTCATGTAGCAGATCTTTCGCATCCGTACCACGACAACCAAATTGAGGTGGTGAGTAAGACCCTGGCCGAAATTGGTGCCGGCAATATACCTGTGATTCTTGTGCTGAATAAAATTGATACTTTCCGAAAGCAAAATGAAGGGGCCGACCTTGAAGAAATGAAAGGGTACTACCGCCAGATGGGATTTAAGCACATTGTCTTTGTGTCGGCTACGGGCGGGGAAAATATTCCCCAGTTGAAAGAGTTGATGTTTGAAGAGATTAAGAAAAAGTATAGTAAGATCTACCCGAATTACCTGCGCAATGGATATGAATTCAATCCAAGTTTTTCAACGCACGTGCAAGAGGAAGAATAGTTTTTATATTTGCACAACTCAAACCAATCGTAGATAATGGTTTACAACGAATTCTTAACTTCGCGGCTGCATGTTAGGCAAAGAGAAGACACATCTTCTCAGGTAAAGATTAAAATCATGGTCTCGTAGTTCAACGGATAGAATAGAAGTTTCCTAAACTTTTGATCCCAGTTCGATTCTGGGCGAGACTACTCGTAAATCTCATTCAATACACCAGCCAGGCGTACACCGGCTTGTGTAATACGTTTTTTTACTGTTGGCATATTCTTGTATGAATAGGAATACCCAAAACGCTCGCCCTTAAAGTCGTATACCTGATTACGCAAGGCGAGGCTTTCATTGGCCCAATCGCGCACGGTAGATTTTTGCCATAACTTAATTTCTTCTTCAGTCGGTTTGATGAGCGAAGCAGCCAGTTCGGTATAACTTAATTTGGTTTCATCGATCATTTCAGAATCCCAAACTCTGTGCAAATTGCTTTCGGCCCTAAACCACATAACTTTAATGCCATTGCCCCCCTTGTCAGGGCCCCTTCCCACATGAAGCGGCTGATGAATATCGCCAATTAAGTGAATGAGCATCTTAATGTGTTGGGCCTCTTGTTGGCCACTTAATTTCTTAGCCTTTAACTCTGCAATAAGCCTCTCAATAGTTTGTATTACATCCCCTTTGGGGTTTTTCTCTGAGTTTTCGTATGTCGAGCTATCTGGAATAGTTACCCAATGCCAGTCTGAGACATGCCTGAATGTGGAGTCAGACCGGATCTCATCCATCCACGTAGAAGCTATGGCTATCGATTCTTCGCCTAGTATTTTTTGTAACGCCTTTCGGGCTTTTTTAGAAAGATACCGATCAGCAATAAGGCCAGTGGCACGGTGTCCCGTAGCTCCCCAGCCAAAAGAATGGAGAGAGAAAATAACCAGAAAAAAAATTGATGCGATCTTCTTCATGATGGGTGCTTTGTATGGATTTGCAAAGATGTACTAAATTTATAATTCACGTGTTATGCTTATATGGCACAAACGTTAAAATTATCTGCCTTTTTTATTGCTAACCAACTCGATATTAAGGGTATAAAATCCTTTCTGGATATCAAGCCGTTGGCGGATTCTTCTTCTGAACTTTTATACGGGTTTGGCGGGGATAAATATCAATATTATTTCAACTATGGGGTGGTGGTGTTTTCCGGTTACACAGAAGAGGAAATGAAATGGGCCGTGAAGGCAGTTCATTCATATCAAAAAAATCCAGTAGGCAACTGGCTGCGTGATGATCATGTGATCAGCGTGCAGGATGGAATTGAGATGGAGTTTGATTTCGATGAGTTGATTGTGGGAAGGATCGACCAGAAGGTGATTCGTATTGCCATGTTTAACCTGGCCCAATCTGTTGTGCTTGACCAATATCATGGTGTTTCTGAAAATCTTCTCACTGAAGTAAAGGGCTTTGCCAATGAGTTACAGCTCTCAGGCAAATTAAGAATCAGCCGTAAAAACATGCTTAAGTTTTTGGGCAAGGCATTAAATACGCAAAATGATATTGCTGAAAACATTTACATTTTTGACTCCCCTGAACTTGTTTGGGATGATGAGTACCTTGACAAACTTCACCAGGGCCTGATTAAGCATTTTGATCTACGGGTTCGGTTTAATGAAGTTGAATACATGCTTCGCATCATTGAAGATAACCTGACAGTTTTCAGGGAAATCATTCATCAGCGTGAAAGCAATGTGCTTGAGTATATCATCATCCTGTTAATTCTAGTTGAAGTATTTGACTTGTTCATTACCAAACTGCTAAACTGATGCCACACAGGCAGGCCCTCTTCCTCAACTTTGATATTAAGGCACAACCCGATGAGGTAACCTGCGGGCCAACCTGTTTGCAGGCGCTTTACGAGTATTACCGTGATTCAATTGCCCTCAAGCAAGTAATCCAGGAGGTTAAGCAATTAAAGACTGGAGGAACATTGGCTGTCATGCTTGGCAATCACGCATTGAAGCGAGGCTACTCGGCATCTATTTATACATACAATCTGAATGTGTTTGATCCTTCTTGGTTTAAGCTGTCATCGGAAAAGATGATCCAGAACCTAAAGCGACAAATGCGGTATAAGTTTAAGAGAAGAAAGCTTCAGGTGGCGTCAAGAGCATACATAAAATTTTTGGAAGCAGGCGGAAAAATTAAAGGTGATGAGTTAGATGAACACCTGATTAAATCCTATTTAAAAAAATCGACACCTATATTAACCGGGCTAAGTGCCACGTATTTATATGGAACACCTCGTGAGGTGGGGGCAACCAACAAATTCGACAGCATCAAAGGAGAACCCGTAGGTCACTTTGTGATTGTGAATGGATACGATGATGAGAATGGTTGTGTGTACCTGGCCGATCCCATGAATCCAAATCCGTTGAAGAGTCAATATTATAGTGTAAGTTTTGATCGCCTTATTAATAGTATCATGTTAGGTATCGTTACATATGATGCGAATATCCTGGTGATCGAACCAAGGAAGGGCAGTAAGAGAACCAATGAAGCAGAGCCACTAAATAATAAATGACAAGTCATGCCGAAACTCATTGTAGTTGAGAAACCTGAGACCTGGAAGTTTAGCCTGGAAGACGTGGAGGTAATCTCGCCCGATGATTATATAACGAACAACACGTATCAAACTATCAAAAACCTTAAAGTATTAAATCTCTGCCGCTCCTATCAATATCAAAGTGAAGGGTACTATGTTTCGTTGTTGGCAGAAGCGCGTGGTCATAAAGTCTTACCGGGTGTTTCTACTATTCAGAATTTACGATTCCCTTCCATCTTGCGTGAGGACTCCCTTGACTTTGATGCGTTAATTCAAACTACTTTTAAAGTAGAGCCCTACGACCGCGTTGAGTTCAATATTTATTTCGGAACAGCTAAGTCTGAAAACCTGAACAAACTTGCGCTGCAGCTTTTTCAATTGGTGCAAGCGCCATCACTTCGGGCAGTTTTTTCTAAAAAGAATAAATGGGTCCTTACCAGTTTAAAACCCATCAGCTTAAGCGAAGTTCCGGAAGTGGATAAGCCGCAATTAGTCAGCTCAATCGAAAACTATTTGCAACGGAAACGGGATTATAAGTACGATAAGAAAAAATACGACCTCGCTATTCTGATTAACCCTGATGATAAAAATCCACCCTCGGATGATCGCGCGTTAAAACGATTTTACAAAGCAGCATTGGAAGCCGGCTTCAACACCGAATTTATTGGCAAAAATGATTTTGACCAGCTGATTCAGTATGATGCGCTTTTTATTCGTGAGACAACCAATGTTAATCATCATACTTTCCGATTTGCAAAAAAAGCAGAATCTCTTGGCTTGGCAGTGATTGATGATCCGGCTTCAATTTTAAAGTGCACAAATAAAGTGTACCTTTTTGAGTTACTGAATGCAAACAAAGTAGCTACTCCAAAATCATTTGTCATTACGGAAGAGAACTGTGAACGTCTCACTAAGAAAATAGGATTTCCTTTTATTCTCAAGCAACCCGATGGTGCTTTTTCGAGGGGTGTTCACAAGATTAATGATCTAGGTGAATTTAAAAAGGTGCGCGACAGCATGTTTGAAAAATCTGATTTATTAATCGCTCAGGAATTTCTTCCAACTCCGTTTGATTGGCGTGTTGGTGTGATTGACAGCCAGGTAATTTATGTTTGTAAGTACTTTATGGCCACCAAACACTGGCAGATTGTAAACTGGGGTGCGAAGAAGGAAACATCTCGTGAAGGTGAGGTTGAGTCAATCCCGGTTGATCAGGCGCCTTCAGGTTTGTTAAAGGCTGCGCTAAAAGCAACTTCCTTAATTGGCAATGGACTTTATGGAGTTGATATGAAAGAAGAGGATGGAAAGTTTTACGTGATTGAAATCAATGATAATCCGAATATTGATGCGGGAATAGAAGATAAAATTTTGAAAGACAAACTCTACTCAATAATCATGGAAGTATTTCTGAACAAAATAAAATTGGATAAATGACATCGAGGCGTCTTCACATTTTTGAGCGTTATGGAGTGGAGTTGGAGTACATGATTGTTAATCGCGATACCCTGGACGTTATGCCAATTGCCGATGAATTAATCAAAGAGAAAGCAGGTACGTATGAAAGTGATTTTGAGAACGGGTTGGTTACATGGAGCAATGAATTAGTACTTCATGTCATTGAATTGAAATCGACAAAGCCTGAAAGTGATTTTCCTTCCCTTGAAAAAGCTTTCGTCCAGAATGTTCAGTTGATTAATACAATTCTGCAAAAATGGAACGCCATGCTTATGCCGGGCGCTGCACATCCAATTATGGATCCTCATACGGATCTGAGACTTTGGCCTCACGATAACAATGAAGTCTACGAAGTGTACAATAAGATTTTTGATTGCCGCGGACATGGTTGGGCCAATTTGCAGAGCACACATCTTAACTTGCCATTCTGTGATGATGAAGAATTTAGAAAGCTTCATGCCGCTATACGATTGGTATTGCCGATTCTTCCTGCCCTGTGTGCGAGTTCACCCATCATAGATGGAAAAGTTTCGGGTATTACCGACACCCGGCTGAGTTATTACAAGAAAAATCAAGCTTCAATTCCTTCTATCGTTGGGAGTGGAATTCCGGAAGCGGTTTTTTCTGAAAAGGATTATGCAAAAACTATTTACGAAAAAATTCAATCAGATATTAAACCTTTTGATACAGATGAAATTCTGGATCCGATTTGGGTTAACTCTCGCGGGGCCATTGCCCGCTTTGATCGCGGTTCGATTGAAATAAGGTTGATGGATGTGCAGGAATGCCCCGCAGCGGATTTAGCAATTACCACCTTGGTTATTGAAACAATTAAAACATTGGTAAATGAAGAATTTATAAGCCTTGAAGATCAAATGAAATGGAACGATCAACCCCTTTCCGCTATTCTTGATGACCTAACCATCAATGGCAGAAACGCTTCGATAAGAAATTCAGATTACTTAAAAATTTTTGGCTTTCACAGTTCAGTGACAACAGCAGGTGAGTTATGGCAATTTAATTTTGATAAAATAAATTTAAAGATACCTGATCAGCATAAGACAGCTCTTAAAATAATTCTTACCAAAGGAAATTTATCTGAAAGAATTGTAAGTGCTGTGGGAATTAATCCAACAAAAGAAAGAATCATTTCGGTTTACAAAGAGTTAGCTGGTTGTGTCACAAGTAACAGGCTCTTCTAAAGTAAAACCCTCTCCGGTAGGAAGGAGAGGGGTAGTGATGTTAATTCACAGAAACCAAATTCTTATTCTCCTTAATATCGAGTGTTAGAATTGTTCCCTTGGTTTTATTTTGAAGAGTACCATTCAAAACAATCTTATAAGTCCCGTAATTAACCTTATCGTTTACTTTTATTAAAGCTACGCTGTTTTCGAAAATACCTACGGCAGGTTCAAAGGTAACAGTAATGCCTTCGGGTAAACGCGAAGCAAGGCCAAGGGTCGCTTTTGATTTTTGGAAACTTTTGGATCGATTAAGGGTAACTGTTACAGACTTAGTCTGGCCTTTATCAAGCTCTATTGTTTTATCAGAAAGCGAAATCGTAAATTCTTTGCGGGGGGCTTCTTGCGCAAAAACCAGGCTTGAGACAAATGCAAAAACCAGGAGGAATGTATTTTTTTTCATGGCGATATGAGTTTTGTTAGTACATCATAACGCGGAAGAAACTACAAAGTCGGGCTGGTTTGATGATTTGAGGTCGGCAGTCAGTTTTTTGGGGCGATTGAAAAAACTGCGGGGTGACTTTCTATGGTTTGGGGTGAATGAATCAATACAACTCCATTACACTTCGCACCTGCTGTATTTTTTCAATCACCTCTTTTCCCTTTTGACGTGAGACAGGTATCGAAAAATCCGTTTCCTTAATTTTTAGCTTATACCCGTTCGTATTACCCGTTATGTTTTCAATGGCGTTGATGTTTACTAAATAAGAGCGGTGACAACGCAGGGTAAATGAGTTATCTATCTGGCTTTCAATATTTTTAAGATTAGCCCTCAGTAATTTTTTTTGAATTCCTTCTTTTTGCTTCCAGAAAATAGTTGAGTAATTATCATCCGCTTCAACGAAAAGCAGATCGGGCAGACTTATGCTGAGTGTTTCGCTAGTTTCTGAGAATAGCGTTAATGGAGATGTATTTCCATTTTGGGCAGGAATTTCCTTTTTCAATGACTGTATTCTCTCCAATTCACGATTGGCCTGAATAGCGCTGGCCAGGTTTTCTTGAAGCATATTGTTCCTTAAAAACAGCGTTGAAATGGTGACCGGGAAAATCCCGATTAAAAAAACCTGTGAATTGGCATGAACAAAAATCTGCCAAAGAGTTAGTTCAGGGCAAGCACATATAAAGCTATCAAAAATTGTTGACAGGATTCCGATAAAAACGCAGTTCCAAACAGTGATCAGGATGTATTTTCTAACATTCCAATGTACCGGATCGAATGTGACGGGAAACAGTTTTGGCAAAATCAAAATATTAATAAAGAGAGCCAGAAATGTGATCGTGCCGAAGGTGAGGATGTGCCAGAATTCCAGCGGGATTAATCCGCCACGAAAAGGCTTGTAAACGGCCATGAAGAAAACCACAAAAAGGCTGATCGCTGAAATCAGCAAAATATTCTTTCGGTCGTCATTTAAATAAAAGGGAAATGGTGATTTCAGGTGATCGCCCAAGCTCATATGCAATTGAACGGGCATTTTGTGTGTGAGTTCCTCTTTCATGTAAAAACAATGGCTATAAGACTAATACCTAAACTTCAGAAAAAAGTTGAGTCAATAACCTTCTGTGTGGCGAATAGTAAACAATCTGGGGCGAATAGAAATTCAATTAAGGGGTATGGGCATAACTTTATAACCTAATTTTCTTAACTGATTCACAAGCCCCGTTTCACCTGTCAGGTGAAGGGCGCCTACAGCCACAAAGGCCGGGCCTTCTTTCATAATGGCCGGCAGTTGATCAACCCAGTTGAGATTTCTGTCATCAAGAAAAATTTTGGTTTCACTTTCCTTGTACCCCTGTGTGGTCATCATTTCTTCGAGTTTTGGCCAATTAGCTTTTCGATAGTGCACATTCATCGCTTCCATTTCCTGTACAGCCTTATCTTTATTCTTTACAAATTCTGTTAACAGTTCTGCCTGCCGTTGTGGGGTAAATTGTCCATACAAGGCGTTTATTTGTACATCAATGCTTTCCAGTCCTACTATTTTTTTGCCTGCCTTCCTGGCAGTTTGTTGAAAATATAAATCCATGGGCTGTTGATTCGGTATCGGGTATTTTTGCTGCTGAAGCATGGTCATGATAAAGACTTGTACGGTAATGGGATTCATGGTGTTAAACATTTTCAAATCATACCCACTCAACTCTTTTAACCACAAGGCGGTATGTTGATAATCTTCAGCTGTTAAAAGTTTGTCGAGGGTTGTGCCTTTTAATTGAGATGCCGCCATCACTTTCATCATCATACCACTGTCAATCAGCATTTCACTCACCATAATTTTAGACGAACGAAATTTATTACTCACGTTACCCAGGCTATCCACAAATGAATTACCCAGTAAGTGAAATGTGCCGAAGAGGTAGGTAGGCTGTTGAAGATCTTTTCCACTTACTTCCCAAAACAAGGAATTCTCGAGGACAACTTTTTTGGGCTGGCAAATTGCTGAAACTGAAATGACAAGGGTAAAAAATACGATAAAGCGTTTCACGGGTAAGATTATTTTTTTTAAAATCTTCAATCTTCGAATTTATGATTCCAAATCACGAAGTATTTCCCTGAGTTTATCTAAGTGATTGCCATATAATTTTTTAAGGTACCAGTTCGTAAGCCAGGTAGCGCAAAAAAGAGAGATGACCAAGACCACGATTACGGCCAGCAATACCCTGGGTTGCATAAGTGCATGGAGGTAGTTATCAAGCCCGCGTTCAATAATGCCCAGAATAAAAACCATGATGAAACCGATCGGATATAGCAAGGAATAACTTCGCCTGTAGAATTTTAAATACACGCTTAAGTTATGCACAAGGAGTTGAATAGTTTCTTTTAGATTCCCTTGTGATGAATCGAACTGCTGAAGTACCGTCAACTTTTTGACGTAATAAAAAATGTAAGCAACAAATAAGATCATCAGGAAAATAAAAATCCATTTTAACGACCCGTCAGGCAACGTAAGCGAATAAGCAAAAATAACGACCGTGGCAACCAGGGTGAAGATGAGCTCAAACCAGACATTTTTTTTGAGCCTGCTCACAATAGAAGTGCTTTTGGTCTTTAACATGGACGCAATTTGATCAGCATCTTTCGTTTCAAATGATGGCTGCTTTTGTTTCCAAATTGATTTCAGGTCATCCAACTCCTTCATACCATCAGTTTTTTTAGTTTTTCACGAATGCGGTTCATACGTACGCGTACATTATTTTGCGTAATGCCTATCACCTCGGCTATTTCTTCGTAGGGGATTTCATCCAGTGCCATCATAATCAAACCGCGATCTACTTCGTTAAGTTGTTGAATAGCAAACTGGAGCTTGGCAAAATTCTCTTCTGAGATGTCATCGTTATTTTCAGAGATATTAAAGTGTCTGTCCTCCAGGCCATCTGTGGGTACGAGTTTCTTTCGCTTTCTCAAACCCGAGATGGCTGTGTTTAAAGCAATTCTATACATCCAGGTGGTGATCTTCGCTTCACCCCGAAACGTGTGGAATGATTTCCAAAGCTGAAGCACAATCTCCTGAAACAGATCACTACGCGCATCACGATCCATTTCATACATCAGGCATACCTTGTGAATAAGGCCCTGATGCTGATTGATTAACTGCGTAAATTCCTTTTCTGATCCTGCCACCGGCTTAATGTATTGGATAAGTCGATAGTAAGAAAGAAAAATTACACCTGTATGGCAACCCTTTCTGAAAGGAACACGTATATTAATATGATATCAAATTAATATCAGTTATGAACAACGAGAAAAAATTTTCACCCATGTCGGGCTACATCATGCTAACAGTTGTGGTCCTGGTGTTTGGAATCAGTCTTTTTGGTTT
>JAKEEN010000058.1 GCA_022616575.1 Flammeovirgaceae bacterium | reverse complement strand
TCGGTTATAAAATGAAAGTTGCCCTGTCTCTGGGGTGGTAGTATAAAAAATAGGCCGCTGTTCAAACGTGGATTGAAATAGATAAAGCGTATCCCGAACGGAGAGAGCCGCAGGAGCACACATATCTTCCATGGGCCATTTCGATGGCACAATGTATTTCCAGTTAATCAAATCAGGTGACCTCCAATAGCCGCCTGAAATCGTAACGAAAAGATAGTATTCGCCCTTATGATTAATGATAACCGGATCAGCACCCGAGCGATAGGAAATATTTCGATTGATCTGTTCCCAATTGTAGCGATACCCAATATCCATCGGATTGCAATATGTCTTTTGATCAGGACGCTGTGCCATAATAAAGGCAGGAGAGAGGATCGAAAAAAGAATGAACGCTTGTCTTAATTTCATGTTCAAGATTTAATTGAGGGTTTCAAAAATATAACAACTTCTTCAGTACCGCCTGAATAATTTTCCAAAGTTGAAACGAAATTTGTAACGATATTCGTTAATTGATATTCACTACTGTTCAGTAAAAGCATTAAATAGCGGGCAGTTTTCTTTTAATTGATGCTCTTACTAAAACACGGTTGATATGTCGGATAGAATTTTGCGCGAAGTGTATTTGCCGCCTTATAAAGCTGCCATCGATGCAGGCGCTGGAACAGTGATGACTTCATTTAATGAGGTGGATGGAGTGCCGGCATCCGGAAGCAACTATTTACTTACGGATATCTTACGCAAAGAATGGAACTTTAGCGGATTTGTTGTTACTGACTACACATCCATTATGGAGATGATCCATCACGGGGTGGCAGCCGATACAAGTGCAGCCACTGCATTAGCGATGAATGCCGGTGTTGATATGGATATGCAGGCTGGATTTTACCAGGATGCACTCCCTGACTTAGTGAAGAGCGGTGTGGTGTCAGAACAAAGGCTTAATGAAGCGGTACGATTTATTCTTCAAAAGAAATTTGAACTTGGTTTGTTTGACGATCCCTATCGCTTTTGCAATGCTCAACGCGAAAAGGAAACGATCATGAAAAAAGAGTTTGTAGATGAAGCACGTGAGGTTGCCAAGAAATCCATTGTACTATTAAAAAATAATAGCCAGGTTCTTCCACTCAGTAAAGCAGGAAAAAAAATAGCCGTCATCGGACCCCTGGCGGACAATCAGCAGGAGTTAATAGGGGCCTGGTCAGGCCAGGGAGAAGGAAAGAATTGTGTTAGTCTGCTGACGGGGATGAAATCAAAAGTAAACTCGCCTTTATTATTTGCGAAGGGATGCAACATTAATGATGACACAACAAAATATTTTGCGGAAGCTATCCGCACAGCAAAGCAAGCGGATGTAATTGTACTGGCTTTGGGTGAAGCAGCCTGGATGAGTGGGGAAGCTTCCAGTCGCTCGAATATTGAATTGCCGGGAGTACAAAAAAAACTGGCTGAAGAAATTTTTAATCTTGGTAAGCCTGTTGTGGTTGTATTAATGAATGGAAGGCCATTGGCTATTTCTGAATTAGATAGGCGAGCGGATGCCATTCTTGAAACATGGTTTTTAGGTACTCAGGCGGGTAATGCCATTGCTGATGCACTCTTTGGTGACTATAATCCTTCCGGTAAATTGCCCATCACGTTTCCCCGCTCACTCGGGCAAGTGCCAATCTTCTACAGCATGAAAAATACCGGGAGACCAAAAGAAATAGATCCGAATAATAAATACACATCGCAGTACCTGGATGTATCCAATGAGCCCCTGTACCCATTTGGCTTTGGACTTAGTTACACTAATTTTTCATACAGTGAAGTAACATTAACTAAGCAGGCGTTTGCACCGAATGAAGAAATCAGTGTATCGTGCACGGTAACCAATACAGGAACTCTTGCAGGAGAAGAAGTAGTACAGTTTTATATTCGCGATCTTGTAGGCAGTGTAACCCGGCCTGTAAAAGAGTTGAAAGGGTTTCAAAAGATAAACTTGCAACCGGGCGAAGCTAAAGAAGTTCGGTTTACACTAACAGCCTCTGATCTTGCTTTCTACAGACAAGATATGAGTTTTGCGTATGAACCCGGTGAGTTCATAGCTTTTGTGGGTGGTAATTCAAAAGACACACACCAGGCTAAGTTTGTTCTGAAGTAAATTCTTTAAATCTCAGGGAGTTGCTATTTTCGCTGGTATGCAACTCACTTCCCGGTCATCCTTTACCAATCGCAATGAAGTGCGACTGGTGCGAAGCGGGCATGAGTTTTTTGATCTTCTCGAGCAACTCATTGGCAAAGCCCGGCATTACATTCATCTTCAAACCTATATTTTTGCAAACGATGAGACCGGGGCACGTATTGCAAAAGCCCTCATACAAGCCGCGCAGAAAAATATACGAATATTTCTGGTTATTGATGGCTATGCTTCACAGGATTTACCGGATTCGTTTATCCGGAAGTTGACGGATGCCGGTGTAACATTTCGTTGGTTCGATCCGCTGCTGAAAAGCAGGTACTTTTATCTTGGCCGCAGGCTTCATCATAAGGTGTTAGTAGTAGATGGAGAATATGGCATGGTAGGAGGGATCAACATCAGCGATCACTACAATCATACCACCCATGCAACTGCCTGGCTGGACTATGCCGTGTACGTGAGGGGAGAAGCTATAGCCCAATTGCAAACAGTTTGCGAACGAAGAACGGTTTTGTCTGGTGGTCTTTTTAGGAAGAAGAAACTATTGCCAGCCATTGATACGAACAACTGGCCTGCACCTGCCGAATGCTATGTGGGTGTCCGGATTAATGACTGGGTAAAGCGGAAAGGAGAAATCACAAACGCCTATGTCCGTATGCTTAATCAGGCGGAGTCGCGGGTTATTATTTTATCTCCTTATTTTATTCCAGGCAGTTTGTTTATGCAAGCTCTGTTGCGTGCAGCGCGAAGAGGTGTTAAAATCCAATTGATTTTAGCCGGTGTCTCGGATGTAATGCTGGCCAAAAGTGCCGAACGATATATCTACAGCCGCCTCTTTCAAAAGAATATTGAAATCTACGAGTACCAGAAGAAAGTGCTTCACGGAAAAATCAGTACCTGCGATGACCAATGGGTGACGGTTGGCTCTTACAACATCAACAACATCAGTTCGTACGCCAGTATTGAACTGAACCTGGAAATACAAAGTACTGAGTTTGCTAAAAAATTAAGCTCAGAATTAAGCGATATCATCCAACATGATTGCAAACTCATCACCAAAGATTTCTACAACGCCAAGGTAAATTTCATCAGAAGGATAAAGCTCAGAATAGCCTACGATATCTTCCGTTTGCTTTTCTTTGTTTTTACCTTCTACTTCAGGCAACACAGAGAGTAGTCAGTTACCTTTTATTCTCTGAATAAGCGATTGAGCCGTTTCTATATCCCAGAGGGCAAATCTTCCGCGTTGCACAACAAACTTATTTTCATCGGGATGTTGTAAAAAATAGTGAAATACAAACTTCGCCTGCGGGTCCTTCCACCCGGCCATTTGACCAAAACGTAAGTCATTAAACACCAAGGTATCGCCCCATTGCTCTATAGTATAATAGCCCTGTGAAAATCGTTTCAGGCGTTTCAATTCTTCATGGTCAAGAACGGGATTTAATAATTGCTCGTTCTTGTGAAAGAACGTTCTATCAAAATTCGGTTGACTATCGAATATGAAGTGGTAGCTGATGTAAAAACCTGAATCTGCTTCGGCTACGGCATACCACAACCAACTGTTTAATGGAGTTGGCGTGGTAAAGCTGCGCTCGGGCTGAAGTTCTGTTCTTTTATGCGCTTCCCGAACAGCTTGTTCGGTTTCAACTTTATTGCTAATCGCGTAAAGCACGTAAAGTGCCGAAGCGATCAACCCGAAACGTGTCCACACTTTTCTAAAGGGATGTTTACTTCCAAGAATGATGAGTGCTAACGCAGCAAGCCCAAGTGGGGATGAAAAAAAAGGATCAACAACAAACAGAACGTGAAACGCCACCCGCCAATGACTAAATGGCTCAAGCCAGCCGACTCCATAAGCATTAAATGAATCAATTATTAAGTGAATGCAAAGTTGCAGGCTGAAAAAGAAAGTCCAGTGAAGGGGTGAAACTTTCTTTTCACGATACCATCGCCTGGCAAAAAGTACCAACGCAGGTGTAGCGAGAACAACAAATAAAAAAGAGTGAGTAAACCCTCGATGCGCCAGTAAATTATCGGCAGGACTCATCCATAGGGAAGCAAGAAAATCTACATCCGGGAGGCTTTGTGCGGCCGCACCGAGAAGTAATGCATGCTTGCCAAGTTTTTTACCGCCAGCCGCTTCACCCACAACAGCCCCAAGCGCAATATGAGTAAGTGTATCCACGTCAGGATACTAAGTTACTGCTTTGCACGGAATGGATATTTCTCAAAAATCTTTTGCACAGCACTTCGAATTAATTTAGAGCTGGCATCAGGGTTATTGACTACGCCATCAATCACGGCTACGGCCGATCCGCGCCAG
>JAKEEN010000298.1 GCA_022616575.1 Flammeovirgaceae bacterium | reverse complement strand
TGGAGAAATTTCAAACTCCTTTTACACCGAATGTTTTAGGAATTTATTTAATGATGCGCGTGATGGAAAAATTTAAACCGATAAAAGATGTTGATAAAACCACGCGGCAACGGTTCAAGTCCTGGGAAACTTTTTTTAGTCAACACAAACACCTTCAGCTATTAATTGAAAACCCAAAGGCGCGATCTTATACAGTCCTTGCTATAAAATCTGAACCAAGCAAAATCACTTCCATCAAAAAGACAGCGAAGCAGAAGGGTTTCATTTTAGGTGAAGGGTATGGCGACCTGAAAACTTCTACTTTCAGAATCGCCAATTTTCCTGCCATAAAACTAAACGAAATAGCAGCCCTTCAGAAATTTTTAAAAGCCGTCTGACCGCTTAAAGCCTGCCTACCGGACAGGCAGGCGGTCGCACGGCTAGCTTGGAAGGTGGTCACGAAGACCGGTACGCCATCTCATACATTGATTTTGCATGCGGCCCTAAATAGATGCGCGCATAAATTCTGATGATTGCCAATGCATTTATTATAAAACTGAGTGCCACCGATGTTGCCAACACGTATTGATTTTCTTCAATATGAGAGAATATCAAATCTTCCCCGATAAAGGAAGGTGTTATAGGGAAGCCGGACGCACCTAAACATGCAAGGAAAAACAGGAATGCCAGTTTTTGGTGACGGTATACATGGCCGTGAAACCGGTCAAGATCAATATTGCCTTCCAGCGCTTTGATTCTGTACAGGCACATCAATCCCAAGATTCCAGAAATAGCAATTCCGCTTAAATACAGGTGAACTTCGTCAAAACTGAAATTCTGATTGAAAGCTACCGCCAGGGCAATCCAAAAGTGGTTCATAATTAAAAAAGTCCAGCTTAAGAACGTAAGTTTTCTCTCGGTGAAAGCTTTAATCACAATAGCCAGGCCGATAGTAGAGAAAACTATTGGCAACCACTCCGAAACAAATGAGGGCACCAGTTCTCTGTTATAGACTCCATATAACCCGACTAGGTAAAGCGGTATAAGGAAATATAGCGCGCGGCTCATAAAAGTGAAGTCAAGTTGTTTACCAAGCCACTTCAACGGATTCCAGAAATACCGGTACATAAAGCTGTCAAGGTTCCACTCTTTCAGGCAGAGCGTGTAAATTGTGTATTCAATTTTCTTGGGCAGAGAATCTTCTACTGTGTATTCACGGGGTTTAAAATCATAGAATTGTTCCCGAATCAGGTAACTTACCACAGAAGGCGATACAAGCAATTGGTAAGTCCTCAGAAAAGCATTTCCGGCAAAGTGGATGAGGGCAATAGTTTCTAAGCCCGCAGCAATTTCTATAAAGATCAATCCAATCTGGGAAATCGAGGCATAGGCTACCTGGCTTTTTACCGATGATTGCACACGTGCAATGCCGGTTGCAATTACGCTGGTAACAAACCCTAACAAGCCAATCAAAATGCGAATAGAAATCTGGTGTTCCCAAAACGGAAATGTTCTGAGCATAATGAAAGCTCCGATATGCACAGAGAGCGAACCATAAAATATAGCGCTTGATGTAGTAGGGCCCTCCATAGCGCGGGGCAGCCAAGAAGAAAAAGGCAGTTGTGCCGACTTAGCAGCTGCTGCGATAAGAATCATTAAAGAAATGAATACACCTGTTAATGAGTGTGTCTGTAATTGCGAGTGCACTAACTCATAATTACTGAGTTTCACAAAAGTGATATTCTCATGCCAGAGATGGTGACTCATCCACATAGCCAATATCAGCCCGACATCTCCGATCCTGTAAATCGAAAATACCTTTACAGCATTTTTTACAGGCAGATAACGATCGCGATAGAAAGCGATGAGGAGAAAGGATGAGATGCCCAGCATTTCCCACCCGATAAAAAGAGTTTCAAGATTGCCCGCAAAAATGGTTACGTTATATCCTACATAGAAAAAAAGTATGGTGTTAAAAAAACGTTTGTACCCTTGCTCACGGTGCATATAGTACCGGCTATATATAGCTACTAAAAATGTGAGCATGGAGCCAACAAACAGGTAAGTAGCTGTGATACGATCGTAAGTAAAATCTATGAAGAACTCATAGTGATCGGTATGGATCAAAACAAAATCTTTTAGGTTTAGCGTTGGGTATCCATTCAGCAACCAGTAAATAAGAAATAGCTGGCTACCTAGTACGTGAATACCTACCGTTAAGTAGACAACCCAGGAAATAACTCCTTCTCTTTTGCTTGCTACCAACAAACTAACAACAAAACCGATAATGGGTAGTAAGATAAAAAAATTCAAAAATGCCGTCATCGCTCTAATCAATCAGGTAAACAGGTATATTCTCAGAGGTCTTTTCAACTACTTCCATTACATTGTGAATGGTATCAACATGATGCTTTAAAGGTTGGTATTCGATAAATCCGCCATCCTTAAAACGTAATAGCTTTTTAGTATCGGGAACAACTACCACCAAATGAATCCATTCATTAATAAACCACTCATAGGTTTGCTCAGATTTTTGTATTGACTGAAGCACCACGTCCGGGTTATGCTCAACAATAACAAGAAGCCTGATGGGATCATGTACCTCAATCATCTGGCTTGGAAGTCCCGGCCGAAGGTCACCATCAATACCATTGGCTACACCAATAAGTCCCATAACATTGTGAGGCAGTTTAGTGCCAGCACCAAGTTTTTGATTATCAACTTTTGAAAAATAGTACTCCAGGTTTATGCCTCCGCATACAGGCGCGGCTGCTTTCAGAATATTGAAAAGGTATGTTCCATCAGGGTCAATCCGATAATCATAGGAATTGAGAAAAGATCGTCTGTCAAGAAATAAACCTTTTGTTAAGGATCTTCTGCCTACAATGCAAAGTGTATTGGTGGCGTGGTTTAATTCTGGTCGTGGCTCAAATAAAGAAACAGAACGTATTTTTATTTTTTCGTGAATCTCGGTAGGTGTTAACTTGGTTTTTATCGACTCAAATCTTCTGGACCGCTCTTTGGCGTTTACATCTAATGCGTTGGCAAACACTATTTCATACTTTCGATGCCTGGTTAGATTCTCAGGAGTTAGCGCGTCCTCATCAAAAAAAGTAATCTCATCGCGTGTTGTATCATGCAGCCCACCAACAAACTGGGTTTCGTTCGGGATTACGATGCCCCGTTCCTTTAAAATTTTTCTAACCTCAACATGATTTGCCATGTAACAAACCACCCGGGCATTAACCGATCCTGCCCTTCCTGAACAGGCACCGCAATCATAGGCTGCGTAATGCGGATTGTTGACACTGCTTGAGCCATGCCCAACCACATAGACAATCGATGCAAAATCTTTCACCAGGCCAATGCTTTTCAAAAGCCCCTCTACGCGCTGGGCCATTTCATCAACAGAATATCCGCGTTGAAGTCCGTTCTCTTTTTCTCCGTTTTGATTTTCGATCAAAAGCCTGGCTGACTTTTCCATGTGCCTGAAAGAAGATGCTGTAGCAGGGCCCATAGACGGTTTAAAAATATTTACCAGGAGCTTGAAAGCAGACCAAAAGCC
>JAKEEN010000297.1 GCA_022616575.1 Flammeovirgaceae bacterium | reverse complement strand
GTCGCGATTCTTTAATATCCAGTTCAAGCCGGTCTTTCCTTAAATCCTGCGAGGCCTTTTCTTTCAACTCATAAAATGCTTCGACTCTGTATTTTGCTTTCGTCCCCCGTGCTCTTGGCTGCTTTCTCATCCACTCCAGTTCTTTCTTTAAAAGGTTACGCGCTTTTGAGACTTCCGTCTTCAAAATTTCTTCGCGCTCATTTTTCTTTTCAAGAAAGTAAGCATAGTTACCTTTATACCGAAAGAGTTGTCCGCGATCTAGTTCGTAAATTTCAGTCACCACATTGTCCAGAAAGTAGCGGTCGTGCGTGACCATAATGAGGGTGATCTGGTTTCCCGATAGATAATTTTCAAGCCACTCGATGGCGGTAAGATCTAAGTGGTTAGTGGGCTCATCCAGAATAATTAATTCAGGCTCATTCAGTAATAATTGTGCAAGAAAGATTCTTTTCTTTTGCCCGCCTGATAACTGGCCGAAAGTTTTGTCAAGATCAGGAACGCCAAGCTTCCCAATGATCTCATGTACTTTAGCTTCATAATCCCAGGCGTTGAGCTCTTCCATTTTTTCGAGAACTCTTTGCATATGCTCAGGCGATATGTCAGGATGTTGCAAACAATGTTCATACTCGCTTACCACTCGTGCAGTTTCATTCGATTCATCGAACAGAACTTCATGAACGGTAGTATGATCAGCGATAACCGGTTGTTGCGTAAGAACTCCGGTGCGAAGACCCTGGCGTCTGCTTACCCTCCCCTGGTCAGGCTGAAGCTCTCCGCTTAAAATTTTCAACAGAGTAGATTTTCCAACCCCGTTGTTTCCAACTAAAGCGAACTTCTCCCCTTGTGATATGCCAAACGTAATGTCCTTAAACAACCACTTGTCGTGGAAAGATTTTGAAACCGATTCTGCTGATAGAAAATTCACGTTAATAGTTAACAGTTAATCGTTAATAGGGTGTGTTGGTGAGGGTGTGTCCGAACAGTTAACTGATAACTGATAACTGTTAACTGATAACTGAATTAAGTGACCCAATGAAGTGTTTGCGGTTTTACAGGATTTTCAAATGGAATATTTTCCTGCTGGGCTTTTTGCCAGATGCGCTTTATTTCCTGGTACCATTTTGATTGTGCGTCTGGCTCACCAATCAGCATCAGTGTGGGCCCGCTTTCTAACCCTTTGCTCAACTTTTTAAAAACGCCCAGGTCCTGACCAATAAATTTTTGTCCCAACTTTTTTAAAGGCCACCACAACCATTTTGTTGCCGGTAAGGATGAATAGAAAATATGGTTGAGTTCTGTTTCATGCTCATTAATTGGCGTTAACGTAGTGATAGAAACTACCTGATGTTTAGTGCCTATTAAAATATGTTCGGTACGGTTGCCCGGAATTTCAAATGTGATTTCGGTTGATGTTTTTCCATTTAAAACACTATATCCCTTCGAGTTATTTGAGGGCGCATGTCTTGCCATCTTAAAGCCAAGCGGTGTTGGTTCAAAATGCTTTTCCTTCACTTTCATTTTCTTAGTTGAGCGCCAGTACCAGGACTGATGAACAAACGTTACATGGGCCGGATCGATCAGGCCAATCACCGAGTGATCTATATTGGCGGGCAATACCACTGACTCAACGTGCAAAAACTTTTGATCCGGATCAAGCACCAGCTCAGGAGGTGCAACTTTAGGTTGAACATTGTAATGAAGCTTCTTATCAGGAATATAAATCCAAACGGTATTATTAGCTTCATGAATAGGATATCTAAAGACTTTAATCTTGGTAAAATCGATGTTATTATCCGGTGCAATAGCAGGTATATTAATGCATGTTCCTTCGTTATTGAATTGCCAGCCGTGGTAACAACATTGAATCACTTTTCCATCGTACCACCCTTCAGAGAGAGGCACACCGCGATGGGGACAGTTGTCTTTTAAGGCAAACGCTTTATTATTTTCATCGCGCCCAAAGACAATCCGCTCTCCCAGTATTTCCCTGGCCAACAACTTCCCTCGCTTCAGGTGGTCGCCATGCATGGCAAAATACCAGAGGTTTTTAAGATATAATGATTCGTTTGGTTGCGCCATGTCTTAAATTTTCTAAAACCGGGTGTAAATTTAACCTTTACTTTCTGTATGGCATGATGGATTTGAAAAAAGAAATTCTGAAGGAACATTCTAAGAGACAAACTGAGAAGATTGTCCGTTATGTGGGTAATGATCCGAAGCACTTTAAAGAACTGGTGAATCTGTTTTTAGAAGGTCCATACCGGGTTACTCAACGGGCAGGCTGGCCTTTGAGTTATTGCGTACAGAATTATCCGACCTTGATCAATCCACATCTCTCTAAGGTAATCGCCTTTGCCCGAAAAACAGGCGTACATGATGCGGTGAAAAGAAATGTAGTGCGCTTACTCCAATTTATTGAAATGCCGAAAAGAAGCAGTGGACTGATTGCCGATCTCTGTTTCGAATTTTTTAGCGACAGGAAACAACCTATTGCCGTGCGTGTATTCTCCATGACGGTCTTATCGAGGGTAGCCCGGTATGAACCAGACCTAAAAAGAGAATTAAAAATAATAATTGAAGATGAGCTGCCGTATGGGTCGGCAGGTTTTGCTACCCGGGCGAAAAGGGTTCTTAAAGAGTTGTAGATTGCAGTTATGAAAGTTGATCCGTCATTAGCCAATGTTTCGAATACCTGCAAAAGCTGTGGTAATCACTTTAAGGGTCTGTATTGCAATTTGTGCGGAGAGAAAATATTGGAGTCAAAAGATAAAACATTCAGAAGTTTCCTGGGCAGTGTTCTCATCACCATTACGTTTGCCGACAGCAAGTTCATAAAGACATTATGGCTCACGCTCAAAAACCCCGGGTTTCTTTCAAAGGAATATGCTAACGGAAGAAGAGTTATGTACTTAAGACCATTGCAACTTTTTTTCATTTTGAACCTTATCTATTTTCTTTTTCCGGTTTTGCAGTTGTTCAATTCTTCGCTGTACACTCAGATGTATTTGCTGCTGCACAGCCCGCTGGTGCGGCCACTTGTTTTAAATCATATACTTACACATGACTTTAGCATGGATGGCTATGCGCTTATGTATAATGAAAAGACTACCTCACTAGCTAAACTGTTGATAGTTGCTTTTGTAATACTGGCATCGCTTCCTCTCGCGCTTATCTACCGGAAGAAAAACAGGTACTTTGCCGATCATATGGTATTATCGGTGGAAGTGGCGGCCTTTAATTTATTGGTTAACGCCATCCTGCTGTCAATACTTCTCTGGCTGGTGAGTAAATTTTTTGTGTGGAGCAACTCGGGCTGGAAAGAGTATTTGAATGACACAACACTCTCGATAATTTTTGTTACCACCAATGTTTACTTTCTCTTTCGGGCCGCAAGAACATTCTACGGACAGACAGGAAAACGACAAATCATAAAAGTGGCACTTGGACTGGTTGGATTGTTTCTTGCTTTAGAAGCCTACCGGCTGATTTTGTTTTTTGTGACATTCTGGTCTTTGTAGGTTAATCGTTATTGGTTATCAGTTATCAGTTAATCGTTAATAGTTAATCGGGGGGCAAGGGCTTGGGCATGATTTCGCACCCGAATCACTAAACCGACTCTACCGATTAACCGATAATGATTAACAATTTCAGAGAGAACTCAGCTGTAAAATAATAGCATCGGTATGCGTGTGTTCTTCCTGTGGAGTTAACTGCCTATACTTTTTCAGATATCCGACCGCTTCTGCAAACTCTCTCTTCATAGCAAGTGTAAGACCCAGATTGAAATAGCTGTTGGCGAACGTGGGCTCTACTTCAATCGACATTTCATAATGTATTTTTGCCAATGACAAATTTCCTACTTCCGCATACAAGTTAGCTAAATTGTAATGCGCTTCGAAGTGGCGGGGTTCCATAGCCAGGCATCGTGTAAAGCAATCAATGGCTTTTGTATAGTTTCCAGTTTTATACTCCAGGATGCCAAGATTGCAATACGAATCGGCTGCGTTGTCTTGTTCTTCAATGGCTTTTTGATAAAGTAATTTTGCTTTTTCTAAATCATTCTGATCATCTGCTTCAAGTGCTTCTTCAAAAGGTGGTAATTGATTGAGTTTAACAACACGGCCTCCTGCAAAGAGATGAAGCTGACCACTTTTGTCGGGTTCCTTGCCTTTGCGCTTGCGTACGCGTTGTAATTCAAACTTATTGGAAGGTGTACCTGGAAACTGAATGACTTTCGCCATGGGCGTAAAGTTAATAAATAGTTGTTAGTTCTTAGGGAGCAAGAACCGGCATTAATAGTTATTAGTTATTCGTGGGCATGCACATACCCCCCACCCATGTAACCAACAACTAACAACTAAGAACTACCAACTAAGAACTAACTCGCTTTGCGCTTAAGCGTTTTCGTTTCCTTTTGGGTTTTGCCTTTCTTCGCAGTCTCCCCCTTCGCTTTCTCCATCGGCTTTTTCTTTGCGGCATCAATACTGGCTTTCAGGGCTGTCATGATGTCTACCACCTGAGGTTCTTCTTCAGCAACCACTACAATTTCTTTGCCTGCAATCTTGGCATCAATGATTGATTTCAGGGCATCATAATAATGATCTTTCATCTCGATGTTGGCAAACTTGGTGCTCATTGAATCAACAAGTGTTTTCGCCAGTTTCAATTGTTCTTTATCAGCTTTTACTTCAAGCAGGCCGGGAACTTCATTTATACTTCTTACTTCGTTAGGGTATCGAAGGCGGTACATCAAAATTCCACCCTGGTGCGGATTCAATAAAACAGGGGTCTCACGGTCTCTTAACACAACTTTACCCACCCCTACTTTGCCAGAGTCTTTTAAAGTCTGGCTTAGCAGTCCATAAGTCTTAGCTGCAACATCCCCATCAGGTCCAATAAAATAAGGCGACTCATATAAAGTAGGATGCACCTCTTCAGCTTTTACAAATCCGTCAATTTCAATAACGCGGGTACTTTTTAACCGCACCTTGGCAAAATCATCTTCCTCAATAATTACAAATTGTCCGGGCTCATATTGATAGCCTTTCACAATCTCTTCATTGCGCAAGGGTTTGCCAGTCACCTTATCTTTCTTCTCATAACTCACAGGGTTATGATCTTCTTTAGAAAGCAGATTGAAACTAATGGACTGACCTGAGTCAATGGCATTATAAATCCTTACGGGAATTGTAACGAGGGAGAATTGAATGTGTCCTTTCCAGATGGCTCTCATATTAATTAGATTAAAAAATGAGCTATAAGATGCTAATATATTGATTATGAGTAAATAATCAAATAAGATAATCAGTTAAGGTCTAAATTTCGTTATAGAGGTTAATTAACGGAAAATGAAAAAGTTGGTTCTTTTGCTAGACCTCTTCTTCTTAGTTTCTTTGGCGCTTGCGCAGAATGATCCCTTAGAAAGGGCGGAATCATTTGTTGCCAAAGGAGACTACCCAAGTGCGTTGGAGGTCTTCAATAAAATTTTAGTAGAAAAACCAGGCTTTGCGAGCGCCTACCTGGGCCGCGCAACTGTTTATGAGGCATTGCGAAAGCCGGACAAAGCATTGGTTGATTATGCTTCATGCCTTGAGCTTGAGCCAACTAATTGGGAGGCCCGATTCGGAAGAGCTATTATACTTTTCCAGTTAGAACGATTTGAACTTTCCCTCCGGGATTTTGAAACACTCCTCCAAACACCTCAAACGCAAACGAATAGGATCTACTATCGGAGGTCAGCCCATTCTTCAGGTATAGATCAGATAACTACTTCGCAAAGTGCAGGTTTTCATTCACAGGTTCTTAATTATCTCGGAATGATTTATACAAAATTGGAAGACTGCGATCGTGCCCTCATGATTCTTGATTCTGCTATTCGGCTCTCCCCTGCAGCCTCTGAATATTATGTCAATCGTGCCCTGGTAAAAGAAGCTTTGCACGATACCACTTCTATTAACGATTACGAGCGTGCATTACAACTCGATCCCACCAACTCGTTGGCAAGATCGAACTTAGCGTCTTCGAAAAGAACTCAACCGGATTCTGAGAAACATTTTACACAAGCCATCGAGAAAGACTCCTTGCTTGTTTATCCCTACATCGAGCGGGGATATTTACGGATGAATAACAGGAATTATTCGGGAGCTTTAGGTGATTTTAATGCCGCTATTAAATTAAGAAAGGATGACCCTGAGCTTTGGCTGAACCAGGGGGTGATAAAAGAAAAGCTTAACGACCTTCAGGGTGCAGTTGATGATTTTACAGTTGCTATTGAACTGAAGCATGACTTCGAAAAAGCC
>JAKEEN010000057.1 GCA_022616575.1 Flammeovirgaceae bacterium | reverse complement strand
ACGAATGAGCGAAGTTAAAAAGGTATTATTCATTGTCAATAAGTTTGCAGGTACAGGCTTTCAATCTCAGGTTGAAGGTCGCATTCTTGATATTTGTTCAGAAAATAATGCCGAATGTTCTATCGAATACACCCGAAGTCGCGGGCATGCAACCGAACTGGCTCTTCAGGGCGTTCAAAATAAGTTTCATTTTGTAGCCGCAGTAGGTGGCGATGGAACGATTAATGAGGTTGCTCAGGGCATGTTGCATTCATCCGTGCCGATGGGAATTATTCCCAAAGGTTCAGGTAACGGATTGGCCAGACATCTTGGCATTGCCATGGATATCCGGGGTGCCTTGAATAATTTATTTAACAGTCGTATAGTAGAGATAGACACATTCACAGTAAATGGAAAATTATCGCTCAATGTTTCAGGCGTGGGGTTTGACGGACATATTGCCAATTTGTTTAGCAAGAAAATAAAACGCGGCCTGATTGGATATTCTAAACTTGCGTTCAAAGAATTCTTTTCCTTTGAAGAATTTCCATTGACCTTAACAGTTGAAAACAAAATACTTGAAAAGAATGCATTTGTTGTTTCGATTGCAAACTCATCCCAGTTTGGCAACAATGCTTACATTGCCCCGCGTGCGTCTGTGTGCGACCAGATACTTCAGGTCGTGATAATGAAAAAGATGCCGCTCCATCGCATCGATCTTATCTATTCACTTTTCAATCAAACCCTTGATAAACATACGGCCTACTGCGAAACTATCCCCGTTAAAAAGATTTCGATTCAAACAAAAGAGCCAATATCCTACCATGTAGATGGTGAACCCTGCGGAGAACATTCTGAATTCAATATTGAAGTCATAGCTCGATCATTGAAAATGCTGGTACCAAATCACTCCATGGCAATTTAAAATTCATAAACACCTTTAGTGTAATTCACCCAAAAAGGGTTAGCTACAATTGTTAACTTCTTGCGTTTCTTATACCAGCAATTAAAACTATACCCATATGAAAAAAATTCTAGCAGCCTGCGTGCTTGTGGCAACATCAGCATTTGTAATGGCGCAGGGCATTACCCTGCCTCCAAGTGGCGACAACCAGAAATCCAGTGTCACTCAATGGATCGGATTGGTGAAAGTAAACATTACGTACAATAGCCCGAATGTACATGCGCCAGATGGTACGGATAGAAAAGGAAAAATCTGGGGTGACCTCGTTCATTACGGATTTATTGACCAGCGATTTGGAACATCAAAAGCAGCTCCCTGGCGTGCCGGTGCTAATGAAAACACAACCATTAGTTTTTCACATGATGTAAAAATTGGTGGAAAAGATGTGAAAGCCGGCACCTACGGACTGTTTTTAGATCTTGAAAAAGATGGATCTTCTTATTGGATACTTTCCAAGGACGCAAGCAGTTGGGGAAGCTATTTTTATAACCCGGAGCTTGATATTGCCCGCATCGAAACTGCGCTCAAGGATGCAGCCTATACAGAATATTTAACCTATGGCTTTGACACACGTGAGCGCAACACAGCAACGGCTTTCTTGCAATGGGAAAACAAACGTCTCGACTTGAAAATAGATGTACCTAATGTAAATGAATTGTATGCAGCAAAAATGCGGGATGAGATGCGTGGTACCACAGCCGGATTTTCGAACGAGACATACTTAGACGCTGCCTCTTTTTGTGCCAACAATAAGGTAAATCTTGAAGAAGGTTTAAAATGGGCTGAAGCTGCAATTAGTGATCCGTTTTTTGGTCGTGAAAATTTCACCACCTACGCAATAAAAGCAGGGGTGTTAATGGCCATGGGCAAAGATGCTGACGCAGAAGTTGTGATGCAAAAAGCCATTGCACACCCAACAGCTTCTGTCCAAGACGTCCACCAATATGGAAGAAGCTTATTGAATTCAGGAAAAAAAGAAAAGGCGATGGAGGTATTTAAACTGAATGCCAAGAACCATCCGGAAGATAAATTTACACCCAATGTTGGTTTAGCGAGAGGCTATGGATTACAGCTTGGTAGTTATAACAGGGCAGGATTTATTGAAGGAAAAAATTCATACGAAAATAAGGACCCTACCGGAGTGCAACTGGGTCTGCTCAACCGTGCCAATAAAATGAATGGTTTCCAAATCGGGTTAATCAATTTGAGTAAACGTATGCAGGGAACTCAAATCGGACTTATCAATATTTATACACGGGGTAAAGATGTTGGAACACGGGATGGAACATCGATTGGATTGATCAACATCGGGGATGGTGGCTTTTTATCGGTTTACAGTACAGAAACTTTTGTTCAGAATTATGAGATCGCAACAGGTAACACAAAGAATTCCAGAATTACAGGAGACCGCGTGACAAAAGGTATTTATAATGCGTTGATATATTCCTGTAACACCTGGAAGAACCCAGGCAGTTGGGCGATTGGTTACGGCTTACATAAAATGTATTTCAATCGGTCAGCCACACCGGGGATGAGCATGTTTCGATTTTTCGGTTACGGACTTGAGGTGCGGCATGTTAGTCACCAAAAAAATATTTCGAAAAATACAAGTCTGCTGTCATCGCTTAAGTTAAGTGCCGGTACCCGCCTGCACCCGAAACTTTATAGTCTTTACATTGTTGGCTCGGTTACGGGTAATCATTACTGGAACGATTCAGGGTTACAACTGAGTGCACTTACCACCTCTGCAGAGAACGCGTCTGTCAGTACGGTTCGCCAATGGTGGCCAGGATTTTCGCTGGGTGTGATGGTTAAGTGACGGCATCAAGAATGTACGCGTTGGAGATTTTAACTACGTTATGACGACCGCCTTACCTTCTGGCCTGGTCATATTCGTAGGTCACTGTCTTCACAATCTCTGCCAACGGCATGATGCTCTTTACATATTCAATAGCCGGGCCAGCGCACCACACCGTTTTATAGGTAGCGCTAAACGCAGCTTTTTCAACTGCCTTCATTCCTCTAAAGGCCAGCAACATTTTAGCGTATTTCTTTAGCGTTTTGTTATGATTCAATATCCACTCCAGCCAATTGGCTTTGGTGCCGAGGTGCTGAACGTACGGAGTATTAATTACAGTTAAAGCAGAGCCGGAGAGCTTGGTAGTCATCACAATATCTTTTTCACCGTAATCAACCATCGCCTGTTTGTATTCGCGCGAAATATCAGCTTCATCACAAGCGATAAAAATAGTTCCGACCGAAGCACCTGCCGCACCCCAGTCCATCACCTGCTTAAGGTGTTCACCCCTGGCAATACCCCCGGCAGAAATTACCGGAATGCTGCAATTGTCTTTCAATAATTTAATAAGTTCCGGAGGTGTTAACTTTCCAGCATGTCCACCCGCCCGGTTATTTACAGCAATCAACGCATCGGCACCGAGCTCCTCCACCTTTTTGGCGTAACCAAGATCTACTACATCACAAAAAACTTTGATGCCCAGTGGCTTGCAGCGCTCAATCACTTCCTTTGGGTTTCCTAACGATGTGATGATGAAGCTCACCCTCTTCTCCAGCAGAACCTCCAGCTGTCCTCTGTACCTCGGGTTTGATTTATTTACAATCAGGTTTACCCCAAAGGGTTTTGAGGTGAAGGCTTGAATCTCATCGATCGCCTTTCCTAATTCAGCATCGGTGCGATAGTTCAATGCCGGGAAAGCGGCCGTAACTCCGTTTTGCAAGGCAGCTTTGATCATTTTGGTATTTGAAATCAAAAACATGGGCGCTACAATCACGGGGTAGTCGATGCCAAGAAGCTTGTCGAGAGTTATGTTATTCATTCTATTTCAAACATGACGGGTCAAACCGCGCACAATCAAATATTGAGCACTCATATACGTTACCATAATCCACAACGATTCATTTTCTATGGGTGTAAGAAACTTATTAATCGCCAGCAGAGAGTCAGAAATCATAAACAAGACCGCACCGCCAAACACCATCATAAAACTATCGCGAGTGGTGCGTCCATAACGAAATAGAGCAGCCAGCACCATGGTTACTAACGCGGCTGCATAAATGATTACCGGCACTTTCAACGAATGTAAGGTTGGATATAAAACAACAACCAACCCGGTACCCGCCAGTAAAAAAGGAAAAGCCATTCGTATTTTATGAATCCCTGCCAACTCATATGTTGCTTCAGCATGGCGATGCTGTCGATATGCAAGAATGTAAAAAATATGAGCCAGTAAAAAAGCTACAAGTCCGAACATGAAATAAGAGGGATCACCCTCCTGATACATGAGTAAAGCATCTCCGGCACTCGAAAAAAGAATTCCTCCTAACACCGATAAAGAGATTGCCTGCTCGCGCCACTTCGACTCCGTCACATAGTAGAGACCGAGGGTAATCATGATTAACGGCTTGCACAGATGATGCAACCAGGCAACCTCAGCCGCAATTGCTAGCAATTCACCAACCGCAATAATAAAAAACAATATCAGCGCGATTTTTCTCATGCCATTGATTTCTTTTTATCCAACATTAACAAATAAATAAAAGCCATCGCTACCAGTACGGCACATACCATGAAGGTAATAAAAAAGTTGTTGGTATTATTAGAGAAGATAAACCCTGACGCCAATGCGCCCACACCAATGCCAAACTCCATAAACATATATAACGTGGATATAGCTTTGCCCTTGTTGTGATCATGACTTAAGTCGGTTACCCAGGCAAACAATGTGGGCGAAGTCATGCCGTTGGCTAATCCATAAATCACGGTGCCGATAGCGAGTTGTAAATCTTCTTTCGCTGTGCCAATTACAACCATACCGATACACATCAGGAACATGGACACTTTTAATACATTTTTTCTTCCATACACATCAGAGGCTTTGCCTGCCACCATTCGAACAAGCAGGGAGGCTACGGTGAGGTAAGTAAAGAGCAGTCCTTTATTTCGAATACCGACAAACTCACCAAAGTCGGGCATTACAGTGTACATAGCTCCATATCCGTACGCATGAAGTACCATCACAATACAAGGCATCATCACACTTCGTTCGAGTAACTCCTTCTTATGAAGCTTTAACATCGTATGAGAAAATCTCTTTTTATCGGTCAGGGTTTCTTTGCTGGTAAATAAAATGGTGATGGAGGCAATGGCAAAAAATGAAGAGCAATAGAACATCACATCGAGCGAAAAGTTATTCGCAACGGCACCCCCCACGGCAGGCCCAAGCGCCATGCCGATGGTTCCGGCTGTTCCTAAAATACCCATGGCTTCGCCCCGCTTGCTGGCAGGAATAATATCTGCGAGATAAGCGGTAAGACCTGTGGGTGTAAAACCTGTTGAAAATCCATGTACGAGACGGAGGAGGAGAAATCCTGAAACCCCTGTGAGGACGGGATAACAAAAACTACAGATCACGCAAACAAACGATCCGAACATCATCACCGGTACGCGGCCGATCTGGTCGGCAAGTTTTCCGCTGAAGGGTCTGGAAATTAGTGCAGTCAATGTGAAGAGTGAAATGATTAGCCCTTTATACTCGCCACCTCCTAAATTGGTGAGATAAGAGGGCAACTCGGGAATAATCATATTAAAACTCGCAAAGAAAAGCAGCGAGCTTAAGCAGAGTAACCAGAATTGGAGGGTGTAGACTTTTTTACGATGGGACAAATTCGTTGTTCGTTGTTCGTTTAAATCTAAAATCTTCAATTTAAAATCTACAATCTAAAATGTAAAATCACTTCTTCACCGAAGTCTCTTCCATCTCCAGCAAAAATGCTTTGATGAAATCATCCAGGTCGCCATCTAATACATTTTGGGCATCGTGTCGTTCTACTCCTGTGCGCGCATCTTTCACAAGTTTATAGGGATGAAGTACATAATTGCGGATTTGTGAGCCAAAATCAATTTTCATTTTTCCGGCTTCAATCTTATCACGCTCAGCATT
>JAKEEN010000056.1 GCA_022616575.1 Flammeovirgaceae bacterium | reverse complement strand
GTTGGATTTTTTCCCACTCAATAACAGCACCCTCACCCTGGAAATAATAAAACCAAAGTCCGGCCATGCTAACAATAAACAAAGCGAAAAGAAAGTATAGAAAGAATTTATAGTCAGGCGACCAGGATTTCCAGAATTGAATGTTGAGCATTCTTGGTTAGGAGTTAATCTAAAACTTTGGGAACGCGGAAATAACCGGAATCTTTCCTGGGGGCATTTTTTAATGCAGCTTCATGGTCCAGGTGAGGCTTAACCTGATCTTCTCGTACTGAATTGATTTCATGGCTCATGGTAGTAAGTGGCTCGACTCCGTCTGTGTTTACCTCGTTGAGTTTTTCTACCCAGTTCAAAATCATCGTCATGTCTTGCATGAGTTTATCAGCCTCCTGTTCATTAATTTCCAGTCGTGAGAGGTGGGCAATTTTATCAAGCAGAGGTTTGTCAATCTTCATGTTTTAGCTGGGTCTTCAATTCCGTATCAATAATTGAGTACACGCGCTCTTTCAGGGCAGCTATATCTTTTAACGTAAGTCCTGCGGGATCGATGGGCTCATGAAAAACTATCTTCAGTTTATGCCATCGCAATCTCAGGTGCTTTTCGTCCGGCAATATTATCCAATTATAAGGAATGGTAACAGGCACAATAGCAATTTGTTTTTCGATTGAACAGCGGAAGGCACCATCTTTAAAACGCCCCATATGAGGAGGTAAATGTGTAACCATTCCGCCCTCCGGAAAAATCACCAGGCTCTTCCCTTCATCAAGCGCTTCGAGGGAACGGATCAGGGTTGTGTATTTGCTTTTCAACCTGGTTCTATCCACCGTGATGTGAAGCCTTTTATACATGAAGCCAAAGAGCGGTATTTTTTCCATAGCACTCTTGCCCACAAAAATACAGTTGTGTGGATTGAGCCCCATAGCCGGAATGTCAAGGTAGGAGAAGTGATTGGGGCAGAAAATGTATTGTCTGCTGTAATCCAATTGGCTCCGGTGATCGAGTTTGGGGATATAACCCAGCAGGATAAAGAAAACTTTCGCCCAAATACGGTTGATGAGTCCAACCAATTTGAATTGTGACTTAAAAATGATGGGGACAAGTAGAAAAGGAAATGAAATTAAAAATAGAATGATAAAAAGTATAAATCCATAAAGTGAATGAAGAATTCCTAGTAAAGTCATTTAGTTTTAGTCTTTCCAAAACATGATTTTAATACCCTGTCTAACCCACCTCCAATCATCATTAATCTTTACTAGCACACGGTGCTCACCTGATGGCAACCAGGCAATAGGTATTCTTGTCACTATTCCAAGTTGATTAGTAGTCTTATGTCGCATCGACATCCAATTCAAATGGGTAAGTGTTGAATCGTTTATCGAGACTTCAACAATATCTGAAAAGAATTCACCTTTAGATTTGATTATTCCGTCACTATAATGACTTCGATAAGGTACAAAAAGCCGCAGGTGGTTGTTTTGAATAATATCAGATGGAATACTGGCCATAAATATAAATTCTCCCTCCCTTATTTGATCGTCATAAAGGCTGTTGGTTCTAACACCACCTTGTGGCGAAGGGGGAAATTGATAATTTTCTAAAATAGTTTTCCAGTAAAAAATATTACCCAGCGCTATATTCGAATAAATAAATGTGGCTGAAATAAAAACAATAGAAAAAGCAAAAGCTCTCCATTTGTTAATGTTTGAGAATAGAATTTGAGTCCATGAGCGGAAGACAATGGCAAGACTTATCGTGTTAAAAATGAAATAGAAGGGATAGAAAATTTTCATTGTCCATTTACTTTTTCTAAGCATGCCAGCAGTTAAAAAATCCAAATAAAAAATAACAGCCAGAATTGCTAAAACCATGGTTATTGCATCCTTGGTACTATCACTCCATCCAAACCAATCTGTCATAAAATTGGCCGGGTAAAAGACAAAGGCAATTACAAGTAGAAGGCCGACAGAAGCAATTACGAATAGGATGGATGCAAAAAATGTTAATCCGCTAAATACATCAAGTTTTTTTATTTGTTCAAGGAGTACAACTTGACGGGCTTCACTTTCATAAGGACCTTTAATTTTGAAGTTCGAAAAATTGATACCATCTGGAAAAGCAAAGTTCAAGCACAATAGAGAAATCCAAAAGGCTCTTAGGATGATGTGAAAAAAGAATCCAATAGTGATGCCTTTAATGGCCACCATAAAGACAAGTATTGATCCGTCAAGCCCATTATAAGCCGCACTGAATTTTAATTGATTACCCAGGTGAATAAGCGAATCTGACAATGATAATAGTGAAAAAATAGCACCCAGTGAGATTACAATCTCAGGATACCACGATGCATCTTGTAGCTGACGAAGCCATTTAGGAAGTTTACCAGCTTCTGATGGATCTGATGGAGTAGATTCTGTCATTGGCAAATTAAATTTGAATAATACATCGCTCACTCTTTAAAAACTGTTCCGCATTTTCCACATGAACCTTCGATTTGGCGTCATCCATTTGCTCGCGGACAGCATTTTTAATTTCTTTCATCTTCATCGATTCGATAAACCGTTTTACTTCCTCTTTGTTTTCAAGAATAAGTTGAGGTACTACAGAAGGTTTGTCATCTTCTCCCTTTGCCACCATCGTAAAAAAAGAGGAGTTGGTATGTTTGATAATACCAGTCTTCACATTCTGTGCTTCCACCCGAATGCCAACTACTAATGAAGTGCGGCCTACATAATTCACGGAGGCCTTAAGCGATACTAGTTCGCCTACTTCTACAGGTTGGAGAAATTCAACTTTATCAACTGATACAGTAACACAATAAGTGCCGGCATGTTTACTGGCGCAGGCATACGCTACTTTATCCATCAGCGACAGTAATATGCCTCCGTGAATTTTACCACCAAAGTTGGCGTACGAAGGAATCATCAGTTCGGTAATAGTGGTTTGTGAGTACTTAACAGGAAGGGCCTTGGCATTCATGTAGCATAGGTTTACATGAAGATAAATAAAATATTAAATCTGTGCGGGCAGTCTTTTGCTCAGGCGCTGAAACCGCACAATCATAGCTCCCGCAGTAAGCGTTAGCCCAATTAACAACCCATACCAAATTCCATCAGGGCCAAGCTCCAGAGGAAATGCCAGCCAATAGCCGAGGGGCAATGCAATTACCCAGTACGCAACAAAAATCAACAAGGAAGGAATCTTTACATCCTGCAATCCGCGTAAAGCACCAGCGCACACCACCTGCATGCCATCGGAGAGTTGAAAAAATCCGGCAATGATCAGGAGAGAAGCCGTTACTGAAATTACTTCGGCATCATGAATGTACAGACTCGGCAAAAAATGTCTGCCACCAAGAAACAGAATCCCCCAGGCAGTCATGAGTACCAGTGCCATGCCTATGAGTGTGAAACCTGCCCGCCTGAGTTGAGGCGTATCTTTCTTCCCTAAAAAATTCCCAACGCGAATGGTGGCCGCAGCACCCAATCCCGAAGTAGTCATGTAACTGATAGTAGCGAGATTGATGGCAATCTGATGAGCCGCTAATGCGGTGGTCCCAATCCATCCCATCATGATTGCCGAAAAACCAAATGCGCCTGCTTCAAAAATAAATTGTGTACCTGCCGGAATACCGATATGCAGCATGCGATTGATCAGGGATTTGGAATATCCACCTAATGAAAATCCGTTTCTGTAATGACGGAATTTTTTTCCATAGTATACATAGGCCATCATACAGGTGCCCATAACAATACGCGAAACAAGTGTAGCCCATCCGGCACCATTTAATCCTAATTCCGGGAAGCCAAATTTTCCGAAGATCAGCAGGTAGTTAAGAAAAATGTTTAATACGTTACTTCCCACTACGATTATCATCGCCATACGTGTGCTGTGCATCCCCTCGGCAAATTGCCGGTAAGTTTGAAAAATCATGGTGGGAATAATGGAAACAGCAACAATACTCAGGTACGGTAAAGCAAGGTCAACAACCTCGGTAGGTTGATTCATGGAGTACATAAAAGGTTGCACACAAAAAATTAACGCTACTAACAGTACACCCATAACCAGGTTAATAACAGTACCGTTACGCAATACCTCAGCTATTTTATTTTCATTCCCGGCTCCATGCGCCTCAGCAACGAGCGGAGTAATGGCATAAGAAACACCAACACCAAAGAAAAGTGGAATCGTAAAGAAGACATTCGCAAAGGAAGCTGCCGCTAAAGGTGTAGCGCCTGTCCAGCCCACCATGATGCTATCGGCAACACCCGTCATCACTTGCCCTAACATGCTGAGCATAACCGGGTAGGCAAGCAGCCAATTGGTTTTTATGTGTTGTTGAACCGTCATTCCAACTTTTAAACTTTAAACTTTGAACTTTGAACTTTAAGAATTCCCATCATACTCAGGCTGTCCGTTATTTGGCCATCCAGCACCATTTGATACGCTCGCTCAAATGGGAGTTTCCAGATCTTCATATCGGCTTCGGTTTCTTCAGTTTCACGTTCACCAAATGTTAAATGTTCAGCAAGAAACACAAACCCTTCTTCATCCGATACCGAGTTAGATAAATGCGATCGAATAATGGGAGTCCACTGTTTCGCAGTAATCCCTGTTTCTTCTTTTAATTCTCTTTTGGCAGAATCTAAAATATCAGCTTCCAGCGGACTACCCCCTTCAGGAATTTCCCAGCTCCACGCATTCAACGGATAGCGCCACTGACCCACCAGCCATGTATTGCCTTCACCGTCTAAGGGAATAATGCCAACGGCCTTATTTTTGAAATGTACTTTTCCGTAAATGCCTTTTCCACCGGCAGGATTAATAACTTCGTGTTCAACTACTTCTATCCATGTATTCGAATAGATTTCTTTTGAAGACAGGGTTTGCCAACGATTTTCCATAATTACAGCAAAACTTAAAGTTAGTTTGAATTTTGATCCCGATATTAGTCGCGAATTAATTTTCACTTCTGCATAGCATGTTGCTCTCTTTTTTTACTGAAGATCGTATCGAAGCCGGCTGCGATGAAGTGGGCCGTGGGTGTTTGGCCGGGCCCGTGGTGGC
>JAKEEN010000296.1 GCA_022616575.1 Flammeovirgaceae bacterium | reverse complement strand
ACTGCCAAAATAGATATCGTTCATGTTTAAAGAACTACCCCCAGCTCCATACGAAATCGTGAAGGCGTCATTAGGATCACCGGTAAGTGGATAACGTCTGGATATAGAAGTCAGGATACCTGATGTATCAAAAAGCAGAGTATCGCTAGTTTGGATGGTTGGAGGATTATTGATACTTGTCCCATCAGGATTCTGTTTTATGCCATCAGGATCAATTATGGTAATGAATTTATTCAGTTTTCCAGAAGCTGAATAGCTGCTATATCGAAACCTATAAAGTTCTGTAACAAGGTCATCGTTAACCACACCCAAGGTGTAGGGCCATCCTAACTCAGTATAATAAATATAAAATTCTGTGCCCCCGGTAATTCCACTTCTCAATAACATTCGATTACTCAAGGCTGGCAAGGCAAATCTTTGAAGCCGTGTTATCCTTGCTCCTGTATTATTGTCTATAAAGTCTTGAGCAGAGTCGTATAGCAAAATGATACTGGTAACTGGATTTCCACTTTGAGTCTATTGCCTGATTTCAAAGCCGTGCAACTTTAGGGAAGCCAAATCATCGGCATTCATAATATCGGTATCCTCCAAAATTGTACAGGAGAAAGAGACCAAGACAAGCAGCCTTAGTGTAATTTGAGTGGATAGGCGCATAAGACTAAAGCTTTGTACAAAATTAATTTACATACTTATTATTTCTATTACAAGGTTGTCGGTATTTAACCTACCGACTTTTTGGTATTTATTTGATAAGACCTTGATTATAGGCGAATTTCAAGAGTCCAGCCAGATTGTGAGCTTTTGTTTTTTGCATCATGTTCTTTCGATGTGTCTCTACCGTACGATAACTGATGTTTAGCTCTACGGCTATTTTATCATTCGTGTATTCTTTTGCCAACAACCGAATAATTTCTTCCTCCCTTTGTGTGAGTTCTACCGCGCTGTCTTCAACATTCTTGCGTACAAGTATATCTGCATAACTACTGGTAATAGTATCGTAGATATCATTATGAAAATAGGTGCCGCCTTCAGCAACTTTTTGAATGGCTTCAATCAATTCAGCTTTAGAAGAGTTCTTTAATAAATATCCCTTCACCTCCGCTTGAATCACTTCCGAGACAATTTCTTTGTCGTTATAGGTAGTTAGAATAATAATTTTCTGATCGGGCTTTAGCTTACGAATTTGTTTGCTTGTTTCGATACCGTCCATACCCGGCATACTAATATCAAGTAAGCAAATGTCGTAATGATTTTTACGGACCAGGTCGATTGCTTTGTTTCCATCTTGCGCAGTATCGGTAACAACAATATCCCTTTCAGTTTTTAACAAGGAAGTAATTCCATCCAGGAACAAGTGATGATCATCCGCAATCAGCAGGGAAATGGAATTCATTAACGTGGCCTTTGTTCTCATACCAAATTTGACAACGCGATTTCATTAAGACAATACCAATATATCGGTATCATGAACTTCCAACGATCGGGATGTCAATCACAATTGTAGTCCCCAGCCCTTCGGTGGAATCAACATCCATTTTTCCCTTCAAAAATTCCAGACGCGAAATAATATTGCTTAATCCGATTCCTCTATTCTGGCTGATGATCTCTTTATAATTGAAGCCGCATCCATCGTCCTCAACCATCACGTTTATGTATTGGGCATGTTTAATTAATTGCACAGTTACCTGATTGGCATGAGCATGCTTTACAATGTTATTAATCAGTTCCAATACAACGCGATACAAACTCATCTCAGTGGTCTCATCGATCCTCCCCTCAAAGCCATAAGCCTTAAAATCAATTTTAAGACCGGAATAAGATGAAATTTTGTCAAGCAGGTTTTGCAATGCTGCCGGCAATCCCAGCCTGGAGAGTGAAGCGGGCATAATATTATGTGAAACATGACGAAGTTCCTGCACCGCTTCGTCCAGCAAGTTAAGTGAAGTCTGATATTTTAATTCATCCTCAGGACTTAATCTTTCAGATTCTAAGCTTGATAATTTTAACTTAGCGGTTGACAAAATTGAACCCAGCCCATCGTGCAAATCTTGTGCTACACGTTTACGTTCGTTGTCTTGCACAGAAACAATGGCATTAAAAAGCTCATTTTGTTTCTGATTTAATTCTTTTTGAAATGCGTTTCGCTGACGAAGCTGGTATCGGCTGTAGAGTAAATAGGCAATTACACCCATCAACGCAAAAGAAATTAGCAAAGCATTTCTAAGAAAATGTTGCTTTGACAATTCGGATTCAGATAGTTTCTGTTGTTCATTTAACAGTGCAATCTGCTGATCCTTCTTTGCCAGGTCAAATTCAGATATGATTTGTTGAATCTGTGCCTTACTTTTTTCATTAACAATAGAATCTTTTTGCTTCGTGAATAATGTCAGGTAAAAGTAAGCACTGTCTTTTCTATTTAGCCTGGCATGAAGCTGCTGTAATAAATCATAAGCATCACGAATATCTTCCTGATGTTTTATCTTTTTTGAAAGTGAAAGGCCCCTGTGTAAATAGGATTTTGCCATTTCTAATTCATTGAGTTGACGGCTAATATCACCGGCAATAAGGTAGTACCAGGCCAAATCATATTCATTGGCCGGATGAATTTTAAGATAGTTAAAGCCCTCAGTTGTGTACTGTTTTGCTTCATTCAGCAAACCCAGCTTATTAGTACTGTTCGCCAGCTTGAAAAGTGTAAATGCCATCCGATCGGGATTAAGTGCCTGCACTTTTCTTAAATACAACCTCTTGCACAACTGCCAACTGTTCATGTGGTGTTCAAGCGATTTTTGAAGCAGATTCTGTGCTGAATAGACTTCGCCAAGATTATTAAGTGCATCGGCTATTCGGACGCTATCTCCTACCTCCTTTGCCAGAGATAGGTATAATTGGTAGAATTCTTCCGCCCGTGACAAATTTCCCTGCCGGAGAAAAATAAAACCGAGTAAATTATTGTAATGAATAATTTGTGTGGTGTCTCCAATCTTCTCCGCAAGCGAAAGACCTTCATTGGTAAGTCTCATGGCATTGGCAAAATCACTGTTATAAAAGTAGAGGTTAAGAATGCCTGAATAAATCTTGTGAATTTCCTTCACATCACCAGTTTGTTCAGCTATTTGTCTGGCTTCATTAAAATAAGTCAACGCCTTTTTATAGTCGCGAAGGCCAAAATTGCCATATGCATTACCCAATGTGGACAGCGCCAGCATTTTGTGCCTATCACTCCTTGATTTAACAGCAAATTCAAGGGAGCTTTCAGCGTAATACAATACAGAATCAAAATCACTAAAAGACAGAAAGGTATTTGATAGTTCAGCGCTTACCGTTGCGCGTTGCGAATCTGGTAAAGGAAATGTTTGTACTTTTTTTAGAGAGTCTCTCTGCAGCACAATCATTCTTCTTACACGTGCTTCATCGTCACGCTGAGACTTTAGCGTTATGGGTATTATGAAAAGAATAATTAGTACACAAAGGTGCTTCACAAAACCACTTTAGTATTGATCAAATTTACTAAATCAGTTTTGTATTAGGTACCAACTATCTGCTTGCGTATAAAAAAATCAGCAGCAAGCAGGTGGCTATACCAGCCAATAAAAGCAGGGCTCGTTTCATGACCTACAGGTTTAGCCAATAGGTTAGTTTAAACACAACCCCTCTATTTTTTACTTTCATGTTTGTGCATGTGTAATTATCGGTGTAGACAATAAATAAATCAGACATGGGCTTAAACCTCCATTGAAACCGGCTGTTGATATTAAAGTTTTCAGCTTGTGTGTTGTATTGCAGGAAACTGGTCCACCAAATGTTGTTCCGCAGGCTTATCTCGGCTTTCGGCCCGAGTAGTACAAATTTCGCAGTACCATACTCACCCGGCAGCTTAATATCGTTTTGTAAAAAGGTGACACCAAAAGTACCCCAGGGTTGCATGCGTGCGCTCACCGATGCGCCATATTCTACACGCGTACCGTTATAAAAATTTCCGTACGTAAAGCTTACTGTTCCACTGAGAATTTTACGTGCGTCAGAAGAGTATTTGGTAGTATATTGCGAGAAATCGTATCGTGCAGCAGGGAGTGGCACATCGCTTTTAATTATTTCAACTGGAAAAGGGAGTTGAACGGAAGTACTGAACGCTTCAAAGAAAAGCTCACTCGTATTTTTGTAAGAGACAGTCAGGTTAACAGATGTATTTCGTTCCATGAAACGGCCATTCTTTCGATAGGTAAATACGCTCCATGTATTGAGCTCAATTAAATTTACATGTGAGCCCTTTGGCCTGATTAATAAACCAAACCAGGGATTAATTGCATAATGGCCAATGCGAACTGTTGTATCTCTAACTGCATCGTAATTGTTCAAGCGGGGGACAAAGCCAAAATCATTGATGTAATTTTCACCTGTATATTCCACCATACTCCCTGAATAAAATTTTCCGGAGTTGTAGTTTACCTGTGTGCTGTAGTACGAATTGTCGGAAAATTTATCAGGCGTCTGCGTGGTGTGGGCTCTGAGGCTTCCGTTAAGTTTACCATTTGATGAAATGTACTGAAACTCTCCTCCATATGTACGGTTATAGTCCGTTTGCGAATCGCCCTCTGTTACCTTGGTCATTTGCCGGTTAGCCGCGATGAATTTTAAACTAGACCGTGACCATATTCGTTGTTGAAATGAACTGACAAAATAGTTATGGGCTGATAATTCATCCGTAGCTTCCGTTTGAATATCCATCATGCCTATACGCAGCCGGTCGGTAATATTTCCACTTAATCGTGCCCCAGCTATGATGGGTACAGGTTCGCCATTATACAGGCCAATCTTCCGCGAAAAGAATGGACGAACTAACCAGGATCCGTAATTCGAAAACAAGTCAGCATTTTCCAGGAAGAAATTTCTTCGCTCAGGAAAAAACAAAGAGTACCGGGTAACATTCGTCATCTGCTGATCTACATCCACATTAGAAAAATCCGGTCGATAGGTAAGATCAAGATTCAATGATGAGGTCAATGAAATTTTTGCATCCAGGCCTGCATCACCTTGCGATCTCGCTGCTTCCCGATCTACATGGTTGCGCGAAACGCCACCAGACAAATAAGGTATTAGTGTCAAGCGGCTCCTGTTTGGTTCAACTTTTTCCTTCCACTGCAAGGTGCCTAAGTGGCCGAGATCAATCCCATTAAGCTGTATAGGGACTTGTGCCCACGTGCTGTAGACATTTCTTTTCATGTCAGTTCTTACCAGGTTCACACCCCAATCATCCTGAATATTTTTAAACCGCAATACGGTAAATGGAATCGCCATCTCCGCTACCCAATACTCATCATGAACTTTAACGGCTGAAAACCATTTGTTATCCCAATTCTCGTTCGAGATGCTCCATTGCCCTTGCAGATTAATAGTTCCATCGAATTGGGCACCACCTGCATTTAAGCCAAAGATGAATCCATTTGTTTTCTGATTAATCGGATCTAAGACGAGTGCAATGTTCTCACTATTCCAGAACAAATTCTGCTGATCCCGCTTTAACGTCATAATCACCAAATCCTCGCGTTTCTGAAACATAGTTGCGGTCACATAAATAAAGTCTTTATCAAAAGCCATTTTCACTTTTGTTTTGGCTTCAGCAAAACCACTATCAACAGGCCATTTATTAATAAAGTCTGTGGTTTCAGAAGCAGTTGCCCAAACTAAATCAGAAAGATCGCCATCAATTTTGGCAGGCTCTTTCGCAAGCACCAACGGCATAACGAATCTCTCTTTGTTCGATGGCTGATATTGCGCAAAGAGTGGGGCGTTTGTATCAGACAAAATGAATAGAATTATCAGGGCAATGAGCATTCTCATACAAGCGGGTTTCGACCGCCCCAACGTATTTAATAAATAAGGTTTTCAATTCGTTGACAGAGGGCACTCAGCAAGGACTAGAAAACAACAGCAGCCTGATGAAGGTATTTGAGGAGTTGGTAATAGGCGTTTGTCAGGCAGAAACGAACGAATGAATATTTTGGGAACTATCTCTATCGGAACGGGTTAATTTTGTAAGATTATAGTTTAAGAATACCTGTGCTAAAATCACTCCCACCCATCTTTAAGAACAGAATATTTCAACACGTTCTCTTTTGGACTGTACACCTGGTCTTTTATGGTGTCTTGCACGGAATCTTTTATGATAACTATAAGCAAACATTTTTTGAAGAGGCTCTCTACCTGCCAGTTAAGATGCTGCTCACCTATTTTGTTTTATATTTTTTACTCCCTAAATATATATTAACAGGGAAATACATTGAGTTTACCATATTATTTCTGATTTCATCATTTGCCGCGGGCACGGCACAACGAATTCTTGCCTTCACGATTGACTTTCCTCTTTACTACCCAGAATACCTGAACGAACCCCTGTTCTACGTTCCGAAAATCATTAAAACTTTTGTTTATATCTACCAGGTTGTGTTTACAGCTGTGATGATCAAACTGCTGAAGTACTGGTATGCCAATAAACAGGTGCAACAAGTTTTATTTCAGGAAAAACTACAAGCAGAACTTAAATTTCTAAAAACGCAGATACACCCGCATTTTCTTTTTAACACACTAAACAATCTTTACGCGCTTACACTAAAAAAATCAGACCGGGCACCAGAAATGGTTCTCAAGCTTTCTGAGTTAATTAACTACATGCTTTATGAATGTACAGGCGATGAAGTAAATGTAAGCAAAGAGATTAAATTTCTGCAAAACTATATAGACATCGAGAAGATGCGCTATGGAGACAAATTGGAGGTGGACTTTAGGGTACACGGTGAAGTTACCAATAGGAAAATGGCCCCCCTGCTCCTCCTTCCGTTTATTGAAAACTGTTTTAAACATGGCGCCAGCGAGGAATTGGATTCATGTTGGGTCAAAATTCAAATCAACCTTGATCACCATAGTATCAGCACAAAAATTGAGAATAGCGTGGCTGCCAAAAACGGAGCTGCCAAAAAACCGGAAGGGATTGGCATTCAAAATGCAAAACGCAGGCTTGAATTGCTATATCCCGGCATGCATGATCTGAAAATTTTTGAAGGGCAAGAAACCTTTCTGGTTGTTTTAACGATAGAGAATCAATAGGCAATTAGCAATAGATTTAGCCAAGAGCTTAGTTTAGCACATTAACACATTAGCCTATCAACAAAATGAAGTGTATTATCATAGATGATGAACCATTGGCGATAGAAATCCTGGAATCATACGTTTCGCGTGTGGATACGCTTGAGCTGGTAAGTAAATTCAGGAGCGGAGTGGCTGCCTTTTCTTATTTACAGCAACACCCGGTTGACTTAATGTTTCTCGATATTCAAATGCCAAAGTTGTCGGGAATTGAATTTCTTAAAACACTGAAGCACCGCCCTAAAGTTATTTTTACTACCGCCTTTCGCGATTATGCCATTGAAGGCTTTGAATTGGAGGTTGTAGATTATTTATTAAAACCTATACCGTTTGAACGTTTCTTAAAAGCCATTGCTAAAGTACAACAGCAACCTGCCCCGGTTTCAACCGCAACAAGAGCCGAGCAGCCAACTGATGACTATGTTTACTTTAAAGTAGACAAGAAAATGGTGAAGACTAAGATTAAGGATATTCTTTACATCGAAAGTGTAAAGGACTATGTGAAGGTTAAGACCATGGATAAAGAAATTGTCACTCAACAAAAGATCAGTTACCTGGAAGAGAGTTTGCCCAAAGAACTTTTTTTAAGGATTCACCGGTCGTTCATCATTTCCCTTAATAAAATCGACTGCTATTCGGCTACTGATGTTGAGATTGGCAAGCACTCTATACCGATTGGTAGAAATTATAAAAACGAAGTAATCAAACTTCTGGCCAGGAACTCTTTTGAATAGATACAAGAATTAGCATCAAAGTTTCTTGATAATAAATTCTACTCTCCTGTTTAACCTGCGGGTTTCTTCGGTATCATTACTGGCAATTGGTTTTGTACCTCCATATCCCTTGCCCGCAATCCGTTTTTTGTCAATGCCCTTTCCTACCAAATAATTTTTTACCCGATCTACCCGTGCCTGAGAAAGCTTTTTTAGCTGATCATAAACGCCCCGATTGTCAGTATGACCGGTCAGTTCAATCGTTACATTTGGATTGGTTCTCATAAATTCAACTACCCCATCTAATTCAGGAAATGATTCAGGCAACAACTCGGTCTTACTCTGCACGAACAATACATTTTTTAAATTTACTGTTGTGCCAATCTCTATGGGTTGAAGTTGAAAATTCATTTCCAATTCTCGCAATTCATACGTATTCAAGGCAAGTTTTTCAAATGCGCTTACGTATCCGCGTGCTTCAATATTCACATTGTACTCAAGTGTTGAGTTAAGCACAACGGCATACCCATTACTACCGGGATTCGCTTCCCTTTTGTAACCGGCCGAAGTAAATACAATTTTTGCATTGATTACTTCACTTGTTTTTGCATCCCGAACAAGTCCGGTAACCTTGGTTTCGTTATCATTAATTATTTTCTGAACAGGCTTTATTACAACAGGGTCTTGTAGCAGAACTGTGTCTTGCTTTTGGTCAAGCGAAGGGCTGAATAATTTAATATCTCCATATCCATCGCTATCTTTTGTGCTTGTGTAGAGTGATTGTCCGCCTGGCAATAGGAAATAATAAAGCTCACGGTAGTTGGAATTTACATCATTGCCAATGTTTTTAGGTTCAGACCAGTTGGTCCATGTGTCATCAAGTCTGGTGGTTTCATAAACATCAAAACTTCCAAAGCCTTGCTTCCCATTGGTTGAAAAATACAACGTCATTTTATCATCGCTTAACCAGGGACACAACTCTTGAAATTGTGTATTGACAACCCGCCCCAGGTTTTTCGGTTCACTCCATGATCCATCTTCTTTCTTTAAGCAGACATATAGGTCTTCCACCCCTACAGTGCCGTATGTTTCTGCTGAGTAAATAAATATTTCATCGTCTGTAGATAAATGGCCGCTGATTAACTGTGACCTGTTTTGAAAATAAGGAATCGAAATGTTTGTTGGTTTTCCCCAGCTACTTCCACTATTAATTGATACGGATATCCCCTGTGTTTTAGCAGGGTTTCCTGTGGCGGAACTAGTCAAAACCACTCGACCGTCCGGAGCAAGTGCTTGCGTTTTTTCAGCATTGTCAAAATGATTCATGATAAATAGTTGATTGCCATCGGCAGATACACCGGCAACGGCATTGTAGGCACGATCATTTAGCAAACTTCCTCCGTGAACTGGCGCAGACCACACATCGCCTGTTTTTCGAGAGAACCAAATGTCGCCCGCATCTTTTTTACCACCCACGTTTTGTGGATGATTACCGATGGTAAAAAATAAGGTATTCCCGTCCGGACTAATCACTGGGTTTTGCTCATCATAAGGAGAATTTATCAATTGAAACGGATCAGTGGCAAGCTGAGCCTGGGTTGAAAGGGAAATAGATAATAAAAAAATCAAAAAGCGCATAGGAACAAAGTTATCTAAAATCTGTCATTGGATATTAGTCATTAGTCCCTGGTCATTAGAAAAAAGTGATCTGCGAGCAATGACTATTGACTAATGTACTTATTTCCTGCAATGCAAAACCGCCAGGGCAATTCAGCATCTTCTTTAGCATACGCAATACCAATCCGGCTTGAAATTTCAATCTGCTTGTTACTTATACGAATTCCATCATCTTCAATCCAAATTTCAGATTTCCCAAGATCTTTGCCATTAAAACTTCTGTCTATGCCCAAAGCCTTCGTTAATTTACCCGGTCCGGAAGATAATTGGTAAGACATTGTTTTTATGTTTCTTCTTTGGAGCATAATATCATGCCCTTTCACCGGCTCTATGGCCCGAATCAATACGGCATCGGCAATACCAGCCTTGTTGGTTACAACATTAAAGAGGTTGTGAATACCATAACAGAGGTACACGTAGGAAAGTCCTCCCTTCTCGAACATCACAGCATTGCGGTTTGTCTTTTTATCGCCAAAGGCATGACAACCGCGTTCTTTCCACGAATAGGCTTCTGTTTCTACAATCATGCCACCGGTAATAAATCCATTCACCTTTGTAGTAAGAATTTTTCCCAACAATTCTCGTGCAATCTTCGCTACATCTGGCCGCTGATAAAAATCTTCTGAAAGCTTCATAAAAAGTAATTCGCGATACCGAAAGAAAGATTAATTTCGAAGCCACGAATTAACCAAAAAACAAACAACATGAAAAAACCGATACTTGCTATCGTTCTGGCGGCCGCCTGCTTTATGGCAGAGGCCCAAATTCAAACTCCGCAACCCAGTCCGGGTGGTTCAGTCACTACCGTTGTCGGATTGACTGATGTAAAAGTTAATTACTCCCGTCCGAAAGCTAAAGGAAGAAAAATATTTGGCGAGGGTGCCGATTTTCTTGTTCCGTTTGGTGAAATCTGGAGAACGGGTGCCAACAACGGTACCGTTATTTCGTTCTCTGATGATGTTAAATTGGAGGGTGTAGATGTAAAAAAAGGTGAGTACCTGGTATTTACAATTCCCGGAGCGACTGAGTGGACAGTCATGCTATACTCAGACGTGAATGCAGGGGCGCTTACCAATGCTACCTACGACAAAAGTAAAGAAGTAGCGAGGGTTACTGCAAAGTCAGAAAGGCTAACGGAAAAAGTGGAGACCTTCACGATAAATATTTCAGACATCGCTGATAATAACACAGGCGCAAAACTTCAATTTGCCTGGGAAAATACATCTGTAAAAGTTGGCATCAATGCCGACTACGATGCCAAAGTAATGAAAGCCATCGAGGCAGGCACAAAAGTAAGTCCTGGTAATTACGTTGCTTCTGCCCGCTATTATTTTGACAATGGAAAGGATTTAAACAAAGCCCTTGAGTGGATTACATTGGGTATCAATAACGGAAATCAAAAAGCTTTCTGGAATATTCACACGAAAGCAAAAATTCAGGATGCCTTAGGCGACAAGACCGGAGCTTTGGCAACAGCTCAACAGTCGCTTGCCATTGCTAAAGGAGAAAAAGATGATTTCGGTTATGTTAAGCTGAACGAAGATCTAATTAAAAAGCTGAACGAAGAGATTGCTAAAATGCCAAAGGCAAAGAAGAAGTAATTTTTACTTTCGCTAATTAAAACGAAGAAGCCACCTTGTATCAGGGTGGCTTCTTTATTT
>JAKEEN010000295.1 GCA_022616575.1 Flammeovirgaceae bacterium | reverse complement strand
TTTTACGGCAGCACCTGTGTATCTGGAGGAAGGCAAAAAAGGAGGCCATGAGTGGATTGTTGAATTCAGAACACAGCCGGGCGATATGAAAAAGTTTGCAATCATTTTAGATTCCACTTTGCGAAAAATAAATTCAGACTATGATGCCAAGCGCGCACATGACCTCGCGCTTATTGCTCCTAAAATCCACAATGTAATGGAAGGCACATTTTATAAGTGGATGAAATCGCGCGGAAAGTTGGGGGGACAAAACAAGGTGCCGAGACTGGCCAATTCGCGTGAATACGTTGATGATATTTTGAAGATGATGGCACAGGCATAGGGACTTGCGTCTTATCCTCCCCTTGCACACCTCAATAAAAAGCCTAACTTTGGTAGCCCTAAAACCAACCCGTGGGACCAAAAACCAAAATCTACTCTCATTTGCTCGAGAGCTGGGCGAAGCTCGACCCGGAAGCGGTACTTCGTCTTAAGTTAGAGCATGATGAGAAGTATGAAATGTTTGAGTCTGTCCGTAACCTGCTTTTCCCTTACGCGCCTCCCTTACATCTTTCCTATAACAATCGCCTGGCAGAGTTGTGGTCGCACAGGGAAGTGTATGTGTTTCACAAAAGAAAAAAAGAATTGTTTTTTAGTGCAGTTGGTTTCCATCATGAAAAATTTGTGAGCTTTTACTACATGCCTCTCAATGTGTTTAAAAATTTTGAAGAAAATCTAAAACCGGAATTATTGAATCTGCGTGCAGGCAAAACCTGTTTTCACATCAAAGAATATAGCGAGTCAGTGATTAGTCAAATCAAAGATGCCCTCAAGATCGGGTTTGAGGAATACAAGAAGAGGGATTGGGTCTGATCGTTATTCGTTATCAGTTAATCGGGAGTATGGGTCTTGGGTTTTGAGCATGCCCATAGCCACTTTCTCTTGCACCCGATTAACATATAACGATTAACTAATAACTTCCTACTTTCTCACCAACGAATACACACTTTCCGTCATAATCTCCATCGGCACATCCATATCCTGAGGAATTTGTCCTCCGGCAAGAAGAATCATATTACCGGAAATTTTTGAACTTACTTTTGTTTCATTTGCCCAGCCGGTTTTAAGGCTCGCAGTGGCTGTAGTAATCTGCACACCGCTCATGTTGAACTTGGCCTTGAAGCCACCGGGCAACGTGGTTTCTTTTTCCTTATCAGTTGTTGTAATGGTTCCCTCCGCTGTAATGTTTGCCGCATCACCCACAGTGCCATTGTATTTGTAAGTAGTTTCAAGTTGCAAGGGAAAGTTCATCGCAAGACCTGATGTTTTAGTCCATGTAGCGCCTGCTTTTACTTTTGCATCCGGGTAATTTAACAACGCTGACTCAAGACTGCGTTGCATGGCAGTGGATCCGAAAGATTGCTCAACGGTTTGTTTCATAGTAGCCAGTGTGCGCTCATCCATTCCAAGCTTATCAAAGTCAGAATAAATGCTTTCGTATCCTTCAACTTTTTCAATGTTGCCGTTGGTGGCGATGCTCACTAAAAACTTTTTGCCCATCATCGACTTAAAAACTTTGGAGTACACATCATCGGTAGTGCTTTCACTATCCATTGTCATATTACCCATCGGAGAAGTAGTCTTTGAAGATAGTTTCGCATACTCCATTTCAACAACTGCCCCTGTGGTGGTAACCTGTTTAACATTTAGTTTGAGAGTGCCGCCCATTTCAGTTTCTATTTCCTGGGCCATGCCCATAATATTCTGGCTCACTTTCTGACTGGTTTTCTGGGTCCATTCAAAGGCATCACCTGCTTTGAAGGTGTATTGAAGTTTAATTTCTTTTTCTTTCTCGAGCGGTGCAAAAGCAAATGCTACTAATGCCACGACAAACAGTTTTAGGGTTTTCATAGAGATGGTTTATTGAAGGCGTAAAGGTAATCTTCTGCCAGAAAGGGGTGAATATCGAGCAAAGATTTTTTATTTAGCCTCCGGGAGCCTTTCTGTTTTCTCAAGCGAAGGGGATTGTACCAAAGAAAAAACCCGGTTATGGTTAGAAGTAAGAGACTGGTTCCAACCACAGTAATATAGGAGAGTTTGATTTGCCCATTGGAGGTGGAGAAAGCAAAATCAAGAATAGAACCATCGTGAATTTGCTCAATGATATCGGAGGTGCGTTGATGAATATCCAAAACCGCACCCGTTGTAGCGTCTAATTGTATTTCGGTATAGTGATCTTGAAACACAAATTTTACCATGCCTTTACCGGGCCTTGCGTCAATGCGATCAATTGTAGCAGATGTTTTTTCCGGCAGTGAATCTTTCAATGCTTGAATGGCAATGCTGTGCTGGCTGTCATACGAAAGCAAGTTCTTCATATCCGTTGAAATTCCAGTCTCAGTTTTTGGCAGGATAAGTCCGCCTGAATGTTTTTTCCAACCTAACAGAAGACCTGTGATTGAAATAATGAAAAAGAAAACAAACAATACAGAACCTACATATCGATGAAGCTTTCTGTAGAACGGTGTGGTCTTTGCAAGTTTTTTGGTATTAGCCATGAGTTTGAAAGTGACACCTGTCTCAAATTTTGAAACAGCCGTCACCATTAAATTTTTATTCGTAAAGCAATGATAGCATTCCTTCCCGGTGCAGTGATGCCTGAGGAGTAGGGTCGATATCGTTTGTCAAGGATATTTTCAAATCCCGCATCTACCGTCAACACTTCAGATGCTTTGAACGAAGCCTTCAAATTCAGCGTCCACCATGACGGTGCATAGGGATTTCCATTTCCGTCTTTGGCATACAGATGTTTATCTGCTCGTTCTGTTAAGGCAAGGTTTTCAAAGCGTATCTCCCCATTGTACTGAACGTAGACATCAAACTTTAGCGATCCTTTCGAATAGATCATATGAGTTGATCCAAACAAGGGTGCAACATGAGTTGGGGAATAGGTTTTTGATGAGTCGGGGTATGACTCCTTTCCTTTTTGCCAATTGAGATGCGAAGTCAACTGCCAGTTTTCGAGAACCTGCCAGGAAATTCCAAGTTGAAGTCCGCCCACTTTCACTTTACTGATATTTTGCTGGGAGAGCACCCTACTCAGCTCGCCATCATAATCAATACTGTCCTGTCCATTAAAATTACTCCGACCGCGGGCAATAGCATCATTGAGAACAGAATAATACAAGGCGGCATCAAAAGAGAGGTTATCAGTTATGTCTGAGGCAGAACCAATTTCAAGGCTAAATGCCTTTTCTGGATTCAGGTCGGTATTAGGAATCACTACATTGCCCGGCTCAGAGTCAAATACTTTACCCATGTCATCCACATTGGGCGCACGGAACCCCGAAGAGAGATTTGTATAAAACTTCCACGCGGTTGGATTATAGATGAGACCAACACTTCCATTCAAAGCGCCATTTTTTACAGTTGATGCAGAGAAGGGGAATTTAAAAAAGGTTGTGTCAAACGATGCGCTTGTAGTTACGTAGCTATAGCGCAAACTTGTCTGCAAAATCCAATACTCATGCCATTTCACTTTTGAGCTTACGTAAACGGCACTGCTGCTCCACTTGGAGCCATCAGGATACCGGGTTGAAAGCCCGCTGATTTCAATGGTTGAAATATCTTCGCGGTAAGCGCTTGAGCCCACTTTATTAGTCACCACCTCAGCCCCATAAAAAATTTCTGATGAGTTATTCAACTGTTTGTCAAAATCTAAATTGAATGACCATGCTTTTACATTTTCAAAACGGTGCGATTTACGGGTGCTCCCGAAACTTCTGTTATGACGACTTTCATCATAGTCCTGGTAAGCCGCGGTAAAACGAATTCGGTCAGAAAATCGGCTTTGCTCAATGTAGTTGACTGATAACATTTGCATGAGCCAACGCTGCGGGCCATAATACCATTCCGCGTTAGCCAGATCGGTGCCGTCCCTCAAAATCAGTCGATCATATCGG
>JAKEEN010000294.1 GCA_022616575.1 Flammeovirgaceae bacterium | reverse complement strand
TGGCCAAGGAATACCTAAAGCTTGCCCTCAGCCATAAGAGCCACTATTTCCGACATATTCTGGCCGTAACCTTTACGAATAAGAGTACCCAGGAGATGAAGGACCGTATCCTTGCTTACCTGGATGACTTTGCAAATGGAAAATCCAATGAGTTGGCCGGAGAACTCATGGATGAGTTGCGCATAGATGAGAATACGTTTAAAGAAAGAAGCCAGGAAGTTCAGCGCGAAATACTTCATAATTACAGTCAATTTTCTATCAGCACAATCGATGCCTTCTTTCAAAGAGTCATCCGGTCGTTTACCCGCGAGTCGGGATTGGTAGGCGATTATCGGTTAGAAGTTGACCAAGACTTGGTATTGGAAGAAGTGATTGATGATTTGATTGATGAGTTAGGTAATAATAAGGAACTAACCGAGTGGGTAGTAGAATTTGCAAAAGAAAACCTAGAAAACGATAAGGCCTGGGATGTTCGGCAAAGTTTGCGCGATTTTGCGCAGCAGATTTTTAGAGAAGAATTCAAGGAAATTGAGCAAGACATTATTAATGAAACCAACGATCATAATTTTTTTAAATCACTGAAAAGTAAGCTCTGGCAAACCAAGAATTTCTTTTTAGGGAAGGTAACCGCACCGGCTCAGGAAGCATTACAAATTATGCATCAGGCCGGTTGGGCTGTTTCAGAAATAAGTTGGGGAAAGAATTCCGGCTTATTTAACTTTTTTGAAATGTTTGCCTCCGGTAAGAGCCTGAGTGATTATAAAGAGCCGAGCGATCGCATCAGAAATTATTTTAGTGTAGCGAAGAATTGGCCAAGTAAAACAACCAGAAAAGCTGACGAAATCAAACGAACAGCCGAAGTTAAACTTATTCCCATTCTACAAACCCTGATCGATGCGTTTGATAAACATTTTGAGCAAAGTTTAAGCGCTGAGGTGGCTCTTAAAAACATGTATGTCTTTGGACTTATTGCAGACATCTCCAGGAAGTTGAGTGATTATAAAAAGGAGAACAACCTGATGTTGCTGGCAGATGCGCCAAAGTTTTTAAATAAAGTAATTGACGATAGCGATACGCCTTTTATTTATGAGAAAGTGGGTTCGTTTTACAGAAATTTTCTTATCGATGAATTTCAGGATACATCCGGATATCAGTGGAGGAATTTTTTCCCGCTGATCACCAACAGCCTTGATCAGGGATACCGGAGTATTGTGGTAGGCGATGTGAAGCAAGCAGTTTATCGCTGGCGCGGTGGTGACCTGAAACTTTTACAGCAGGAAGTAGAGAAACAGATCGGAAAGAATCGCGTTGAGACTTCAGAATTAGATACCAATTATCGCAGTGCCAGCCTGATTGTTGACTTTAACAACACTTTATTTAAACAGGCTGCTTCCATGGTAGCAACCCGGACAAGCGAGAGCTTGCCACAAGCGGCATTTAATGATGTTGCTCAGCAAGTTTCAAAGAAAGACACTAAAGGATTTGTTCAGATTCAGTTTATTAGAGAAGAAGACCCGAACAATGATTCGCCTGCCCTGCCTACCGGGCAGGCAGGCAGCAGGCAAGGCTGGAAAGAAATGGCCCTCGAGCGAATACCTGCTCACCTTGAACACCTTCAGGGGCTTGGTATCAGACTGAGTGACATAGCTATCCTGGTTCGGAAAAACGATGAGGGCCAAAAAATTGCCTCGTACTTACTTCAATACAAAAACTCTGAGAAGGCAAAACCCAAATGCCTGTATGATGTTATCTCCAACGAATTATTAAGACTTGATGGGGCAGCTTCCGTAAACCTGCTGTTAGCCGCTATGCGATATCTTCTCAATGCCGAGGATGCTATTGCGCGGGCCCAGCTCGCTTATGAGTTTGCAAGGTTGAGGGAACCGGAGCGAACATTGCGGGAAGTGTTTACTGTTTCCAATCAGGTAAACTTCGAAAACAACCTGCCCGAGGCATTTACTAAATCAAAAGCCTGGTTAAAGAAACTTCCTCTCTTTGAGCTTACTGAAACATTGATTGATATTTTTACTATTAAAGATATTCAAGGTGAGTTGGCATACTTACAGGCTTTTCAGGATGTAGTACTCGAGTTTTATAGTCGTGAACGGAATGACCTGGGTGCCTTCCTGGAATGGTGGGAAGTGTACAGAGATAAAAAATCACTCCAGGTTTCCGGTGATGTAAATGCCGTTCAAATCGTTACCGTTCATAAATCGAAAGGATTGCAGTTCAAGTATGTGCTTATTCCATTTTGTTCGTGGGCTATGGATCATGAACAATTTAAAGAGCCTTTGCTTTGGGTTAAGTCTGATGAGCATCCGTTTAAAGAGGCGGGATATCTACCAGTTAAGTACTCAAGTAAGTTGAAGGAAAGCTATTTCGGTGATTTTTATTTGCATGAATATGTGCGAACGTACCTGGATAATTTGAATTTGTTGTATGTAGCATTCACGCGGGCAGAGAATGCACTCATGGTCACAGCTCCGCACCCGAAGAACAGAGATCAAAAATACTCCGTTGCCCGGCTGATATATGAATGCATAAACGCCACCATTGAATTGAAAGAAAACTGGAGCGACTCAACACAACAAATTAAGATTGGTGAACTAATTGCCGAAAGAGAAAAAAATGAGCCAGCAATAAATTCATTAAATCTGCAAGCCTATCATACCTCACGTTGGCGCGATAAACTGGTGATTAAGAAATCATCTTCTGTTTTCTTTGAAGAATTTGACAAAGAGGCTTTTGAAAAAGTACAGCATGGATTGCGCATGCATGCGGTTCTTTCCCGGATTCATTATGCGGAAGAGCTTGATGATGTAATGAATGCCATTGTAATTGAAGGATTGATCCTTATACAGGAAAAGGATTCGTTGAAAAGCCAGATGAAAGAACTTTTGAATCAAGATCAGGTAGGTGATTGGTTTTCAAAAGCATGGTCAGTGCGAACTGAAATTCCAATTCTTCTGCCGGGAGGCGATGAAAGCAGAATCGACCGTTTGATGATTCGGGATAAAAAAGCTGTTGTTGTGGATTTTAAAACGGGGGAGAGAAGTAAACGAGATATAAATCAGGTTTTGGATTATATCAAAACCCTGCATAAAATGAATTTTACCGATGTGGAAGGCTACTTGTTGTACCTGCGCGATGGTGAGGTAGTGAATGTTCTTAGGGAAGAAAAAATTAAAACGAAAACCAAAAAGGATGATAAACAATTGGGACTCGGGTTTTAATCATTTGAATTCTTTGCGAACTTCTGCGATCTCTGCGGTTTTATTATTAACGGCAACGGGAGCAAAGAATCGCA
>JAKEEN010000055.1 GCA_022616575.1 Flammeovirgaceae bacterium | reverse complement strand
TTTCAAAATATATTTCCTATGGCTGACAACGGTTTTATTGGTGCCTATCGTAAGGAAGAAGACAGTGACTTAGAAATTAACCTCGACTATCAGGCTGCACCAGAACTAACAAGCCGAATGGTCATTTTAATCGACCCTATGCTGGCTACGGGTAAATCATTTGTTAAATCCATCGAATCGTTAAAAAAGAACGGAACACCGTTGTATATTCATATAGCAGCTTTAGTAGCTGCACCAGAAGGTGTTATGTGTATTGAAGAGCACGTAAAGATGCCTCATACAATATGGACGTGGGCATTAGATGAAAAGTTAAACGATCAAAACTATATCGTACCGGGATTAGGTGATGCGGGGGATTTATGCTATGGTACTAAGTTATAAAATTCAGGATTCAAGATTCAAAATTTCAGGCTGTTCAAATTTTGAATGTTGAATTTTTAATATTGAACTGATATGTGGGAAGAAATTCTGAAAGCAATACCGGTGTTTTTATTTACGATGCTCAAATTTATTTTCGGGCCAACACTTGGGTATGCTGCAGGACTTCACATTATCACTACTATACTTACTACCGTTTTCGGGATGATGGCAAGCGTGATAGCTTTTACTTTTTTTGGTGAATGGCTCCGTGAGAAAATCCTTCATCGTTTTTTTTCAAACAAAAAGAAATTTACCAGTAACAGCCGGAAGTTTGTTACTATTTGGAGAAAATATGGAATTGTTGGTGTTGCGTTTCTCACGCCCTTATTGTTAACGCCCATTGGGGGGACATTACTTGCCGTGAGTTTTGGTACCCCTAAGGAAAAAATAATTTTCTACATGTTTGTAAGCGCGGCCGTGTGGTCCGTGATTTTCAGCTTCGCGATTTACTTGTTTGGGAATAATGTATTGCCCGAGTTTATGAGACCTTAGAGGATTTACGATTTACGATTTTAGATTTACGATTTTGTAAATCTAAAATCATTTCATCTCCTCATCGGGCAACACTTCAATATCTCTGATCAAGACTCTCTTGGCAATGGCTTGTCCGGTTTTGGTTGCTGCTAATCCACCTAATGCAGTTTCTTTGTACCGTGTTTCCATGCTGGCACCGATTTCGCCCATGGCTTCAATAACTTCATCAACTGGAATTACGCTGCTAACATTAGCTAAGGCAATTTGTGCTGAACTGTTGGCAATAGCTGCAGCGCTTGCGTTGCGGACCACACAAGGTACTTCTACGAGCCCGGCTACAGGGTCACAGACTAATCCCAACATACACTGAACGGTGATCGCCACGGCATTAAATACCTGGTCGATATTTCCACACAAACAATAAACGATGGAACCCGCTCCCATAGCTGCAGCTGTTCCTGTTTCTGCCTGGCAACCCCCGACAGCACCTGCAATAGATGCTTTCTGTTCCATAATTAATGCAATGCCTGCGGCCAGTAACATTGCATCAATAATTTTTTTATCATCCACGTGGTGAATCTCCTGTAAGGTGTAAAGCACACCCGGCATAATGCCACTCGCACCGGCAGTAGGTGCAGCGACTACACGGCCCATGCAGCTATTCACTTCCTTGGCTGCGAGCGCCCGTGAAATCAGGTTTTGAAATTCTTTCGATAAAACGGCTGTTGGATAATTGTAAACTTTCTTGGCGCCATTGTTAATCATGCCGGAACGTGAGGTCATGTCTTCTTCAAGACCTGTACGTACCGCATCTTTCATCACATCCCAGGCTTTCATCAGGCCCGTTAGCACTTCTTCCTTACTCCGATTTCGCAAATGGCGTTCATACTCCATCACCACGTCAGGCAAGGTCATCTTTTGCTCTCCGCAATATTTTTTCCAACCCTCAAACGAATCCATCAAATAAGCCATGTTGATTTTTTTTACAGTCAGGTTTCGATCCCGATTCTTATTGGATCGAAACCTGACAACTAATTCAAAGTTAGAGCCTTTTAAATCTCATTTCAAACGATTGTGTTTAATATTTAGTTCGATTTGGCAAAAGCTTATATATTTCGATCATGAAAGTTAGGATGACTTTGTACTTATTGTTGATCAGCTGTACATGCTTTTCGCAGGAAGCAGATGTGTGGAAAATTTTATCGGAGGTAAATTTTGAAACGACAGCCTCCAGCGAAACAGGTTTTGAAATGGATTCGCCAAAGTTCAGCAAGAAGTTGTGGAGTTATAATGGAAAGAAAGTTCAATTGAAGGGCTACATGATTCCTGTTTCAGAAACAGGTGGAAAGACCGATTACATGATTTCTTCTTTCCCATTTAACGCCTGTTACTTTTGCGGAGGCGCGGGACCAGAAACTGTTGTTGAGGTACAAACAAAAGAGAAACTACCCTTCTCCAACAAGCTGATAACGATGGAGGGAATTCTTTTTTTAAATGATTTTGATCCCGATCATCACATATATATGATTAAGGATGCCAAGATTTTAAAATAGCTTCTATCTTCAAACAGCATTAGCCTGAGTCAAAATCAAATAAATATTATGAATAAACTATTTCTAATTTTTATCTTATTCGTTATCCTTAACCAATCCATTGCCCAATCTAAAGATGAAACATTCATCAAACAGATTTTTGATAAGGAACTCACAGAAGGTAAATCATACGAAATGCTTGAGTACCTCACAATAAAAATCGGAGCACGCCTAAGTGGATCTCCCGGAGCTGCGGCCGCAGTAGACTGGACACGTTACATCATGAACGAATATGGATTTGACTCTGTGTATCTGCAACCCGTTATGGTACCGCATTGGATACGGGGACAAAAGGAAAGCGCTCGATTACTTAACTCAAAAAAATACGGTACGATTGAGCTTTCAATTTGTGCGCTGGGTAACACGGTCGGCACCGGACCATCAGGGGTAATGAGCAATGTGGTTGAAGTAAAAACCTTTGATGAACTCAAACAACTGGGAGAGAAAGGTGTGAAAGGAAAAATAGTTTTCTTTAACCGTCCGTTTGACGCAACAATGGTAAGTACGTTTGCTGCCTATGGCGGTGCTGCTGACCAGCGACAACTGGGGCCGAGTGAAGCTGCGAAATACGGAGCTATCGGAGTGATGGTTCGGTCGATGGCTTCTTCAAGCACCGAAGAGTATCCGCACACAGGTTCGGTTCGTTATCTGCCTAACATTCCAAAAATTCCTGCCGTGGCAGTCAGCACAAAGCATGCAGAATTACTAAGCAAAATTTTGAAAGAAGAGAAAGACCTTCAGCTTTATTTCGAAACCCATTGCCGGATGTTGGATGATGCACCATCGTTTAATGTAATAGGCGAAATAAAGGGATCAGAATTTCCTGGTGAAATTATTGCAGTTGGGGGACATCTTGATTCGTGGGACCTTGCTCAAGGTGCGCACGATGATGGAACCGGATGCGTACAGTCTATTGAAGTATTGAGATTGCTCAAAGCAATTGGTTATAAGCCCAAGCGAACTATTCGTGCTGTCATGTTTATGAATGAGGAGAATGGCTTGCGGGGAGGACAGGAGTATGCTAAACAGGCGGAGTTAAATAAAGAGAAGCACATAGCAGCGATCGAATCTGATGCGGGTGGATTTACCCCGCGGGGATTTGGTTTAACCGGAACCGAAGAAGCAAAAACCAAGATCAAAAACTGGAAACCATTACTTGAACCTTATGGCCTATGGGACATTGGTAAACCAGGTGGGGGTGCAGATATCAGTCCGCTGGCACCACAAGGTGTTACATTGATTGGATTCTCGCCTGACTCACAGCGGTATTTTGACTACCACCACACCAAAGAAGACACATTTGATAAAGTGAACAAACGGGAGTTGGAATTAGGTGCCGCTTCGATGACAGCTTTAGTATACCTGATTGATCAGTATGGATTGTAGTTGTTAATCGTAGTCATTATTCACTAGTCACCTGGTCCTTGGTCCTTATCATTCTCTACCATCGAACAACTAGCAACGAACAACAACCTTATCTTCCAAGCACATCAATAATAATTTTCCAGCCTTCTTTTTCTCTTCTCCAGATGCGCATGTAGCCGCTTTTGGTATGGTCTTTATTTTCAACAACGCCATAAACAAAAGCCAGATCGCCAGAAGAAGCAATAGCTCCGTCTACGACCACATAGGGAAGGGTCTCACTTTCAGCCAAAAGTTTATCGATGCTTTCTCTCGTTACGAATGGTTGCCTCCTGTTTCGATAAACACGCACCCCGGCAAAGAGTGATGTTTTGTAAGCTTCTGTTACTGAAGTTTGATACTGTTGAAGAAATTCTTTTTCAATGGTGAGAATTATTTCTTTACCGGCTTTCGATTTTTTAGATGATTTGCTTTTTGCTTGAACAGAATGCCAGGGTTCTTTCAC
>JAKEEN010000054.1 GCA_022616575.1 Flammeovirgaceae bacterium | reverse complement strand
CTCTTAATCCCAACGCAGGCAGTGATTCCACAGGCGAGAAATAAACAGGTAATTTTGTTCAGAAAAGACAGTGCACAGTTTGTTGTAGTAGAAACGGGCCTTCGCGATTCAGCCTTTGTTCAAATCACTCAAGGGATAAAAGAAGGAGATACGGTTGTTACAACCGGTTTAATGGCTATCAGGCCGAACGCAAAAATTAAGATTGGCAAAGTGAATTAATACGGTATGAATATTTCCGAATTAAGTCTGAGGCGTCCTGTGTTGGCATTTGTGATGAACATCATCCTCGTGTTGTTTGGTGTGATTGGCTTCAATTCGCTGGGCATTCGTGATTACCCGGCCATTGATCCGCCCAACATTAGTGTTGGCACAACCTACCCGGGAGCAAATGCCGATATTGTAGAATCGCAAATCACTGAACCGCTTGAGAAAGCTGTGAATGGTATTGCCGGTATTCGAAACATTTCTTCCCTGTCGAGTAATGGCCGGAGCACCATCAACATCGAATTTGAGCTAAGCGTGGATTTGGAAGCTGCTGCGAATGATGTGCGCGATAAGGTTTCTCAGGCCCTTCGTTCATTACCTGATGATCTTCCAAGCCCTCCAGTAGTTTCGAAGGCGGATGCAAACTCAAGTGCCATTATTTCCATGACCGTGCAGAGTAACACACGCAATAATCTTCAACTTACCGAGTACTGTAATAATGTCTTAGTTGAGCGGCTGCAAACAATCCCGGGTGTAAGTGGCATCCAGGTTTGGGGTGAGAAAAAATATGCCATGCGTATCTGGTTGGATCCGTCTAAGCTAAGCGCCTATAATTTAACAGCCCTTGAAGTTCAGCAAGCGCTCAATCGCGAAAACATAGAACTCCCTTCCGGGAAAATTGCCGGTAATGCAACGGAGCTAACCGTACGTACTTTCGGCCGATTGTATACTGAGGATGATTTCAGCAACGTAATTATCAAGTCAACAGAGGCAGGCGATATCCGTGTCAAAGACATCGGGCAAGTACTTCTTGGCCCTGAGAATGAAGAATCGATTTTGCGCGAGAGCAATATACCAATGGTGGGCCTTGCTATGATTCCGCTGCCGGGAGCAAATTATGTGGCTATCTCCGATGAATTCTATAAACGCCTTGAACAAATCAAGAAAGAAGTACCCGAAGATATTTCACTCAACGTGGCGCTTGATCAGACCGTATTCATTAAACGATCCATCAGCGAAGTGGAGGAGACTCTAATAATCTCATTTCTTTTAGTTGTACTGATCATTTTTTTATTCTTTCGCGATGCCATTATCGCATTCCGTCCGCTAATCGATATTCCGGTGTCTCTTACGGCCACGTTCTTCATCATGTACTTATGTGGATTTTCCATCAATGTGTTAACCATGCTGGGCATTGTGCTGGCAACAGGACTCGTTGTGGATGATGGAATTGTTGTGACAGAAAACATCTACAAAAAACTTGAGCGGGGCATGAATAAATACCAGGCCGCACGCGAAGGATCGAAAGAAATATTCTTTGCCGTTATCTCAACATCCATTACGCTGGCGGTTGTATTTCTGCCCATCCTTTTCCTTCAGGGTTTTACCGGAAAGTTATTTACAGAATTTGGGGTAGTGGTAGCAGGCGCTGTGCTTGTTTCATGTTTTGTTTCGTTGACACTAACTCCTGTTTTAAGTGTAAAACTAACACGCACCAACCACAGCCACTCCTGGTTCTATCGCGTTACTGAACCATTCTTTGCCGGAATGGAGAACGTGTACAGCCGCACGCTTGGTTCATTTATGAAAATCCGCTGGGCGGCTTTGGCGATTATTGCTTTGTGTCTCGCTTCCGCCTATTTTATCGGAACGAATATTCAATCTGAATTGGCCCCGATGGAAGACAGAAATCAGTTTAGAATGTCTGTAATAGCCCCTGAGGGAACGTCTTACGATTACATGGATGCATATGTGAAAGATTTAGTGGATTTTGTTATGGACTCAGTGCCCGAATATAGAACTGCTCTTTCTGTAACCGCTCCAGGTTTTGCAGGTGCTGGCTCGGTTAACTCCGCCTTTGTTCGTGCTACGTTGGTTGATCCCAATGAGCGCAATCGGTCCCAACAGGAAATTGTGGATATGGTGAATAAAAATTTGAGGAACTATCCAAAAGGAAGGGCCTTCACTATTCAGGAACAAACCATTTCAGTAGACAGAAGGGGTGGCTTGCCTGTTCAATTCGTTATTCAAAACAACAACTTTGAAAAACTTCGCGAGGTGTTGCCGCAATTTTTAGAGGCGGCCAATAATCACCCCACCTTGCAGGGAGTTGATTCAGATTTGAAATTCAATAAACCCGAATTAAAAATTGAAATTAACCGGCTTAAAGCTGCGCAGCTCGGGGTAAGCGTACAAGACATCTCTCAAACCTTACAACTTGCTTACAGTAATTTACGGTTCGGCTACTTCACCAAAGATGGGAAGCAATACCAGGTGATGGGTCAGGTAAATCGCGCTAACCGCGATGACCCCGCTGATTTAAAAAATCTGTACGTCCGTACCAACTCAGGTCAATTAATTTCTATCGATAATTTAATCTCTGTTGAAGAGTCAACAACCCCTCCTACCCTGTATCATTTTAACCGGTTTAAGTCGGCAACTATTTCTGCAGGCCTGGCACCAGGCAAAACGGTGGGCGATGGCATAGAAGCGATGGAAGAAATTAAAGGGCAATTGTTAGATGACACGTTCAATACTTCGCTGGCAGGCATTTCCCGCGATTTTGCAGAAAGTTCGGGTAACACGGCTTTTGCATTTGTGTTAGCACTCATTCTGATTTATTTAATTCTTGCTGCTCAATTCGAAAGTTTTGTCGACCCACTCACTATTATGTTCACAGTGCCCTTAGCCATTTGTGGTGCGTTAATTTCTCTCTATGCCTTCGGGCAAACGCTCAATATATTTTCACAGATCGGCATGATCATGTTAATCGGGTTGGTGACTAAGAATGGTATTCTGATTGTAGAATTTGCCAATCAAAAAAGAGAAGAAGGGCTTTCAAGGATTGATGCTGTGCTAGAAGCCTCAAAGAGTCGCTTGCGGCCTATCCTTATGACAAGCCTGGCGATGGCATTAGGTTCCCTGCCCCTTGCACTATCGCTCGGTGATGCCTCCACCAGCAGGCAACCGCTGGGTATCGTCATTGTTGGGGGAATTTTATTTTCGTTAGTCCTTACATTATTTGTTATCCCTGCCATGTATTCATTCTTGTCGCGCCAACGAAAACATGTTGATTTTGGCGATAAAATTCCTGAACCCAAGAAAGAGCTTGTCTATGAGGCTTAGTGTATTTGCATTTTTATTTCTTATTGCACTTCAAAGTTTTTCTCAGGAAAAAATTACGCTTGAGCAAGTGATTGTGCTGGCATTAGAGAAGAACTATGATGTAAAAATTTCAGCAAATTTGGCGGAGGCTGCAAAAACTGATAAAAATTTTACCCCCGCGGCTTTTCTGCCTACTGTCACTGCGACCGGCTCAAGGGTATGGAATTCAAATGATCAACGGCAGGAGTTTGCCGATACAGTTCGCCAGGCAGATAACGTAAAATCCAATAACCTTTCGGGGTCTATTCAATTAATCTGGACTTTGTTTGATGGCACAAAAATGTTTGCTGTTCAAAAGGGCATATCGGAGTTAGAAAGGCAAAGTCAAATTAATTTGAAAGACCAGATGGTGAACACCACTGCTTCAGTTATAACAAACTATTATAACATTGTCAGGCAAAAGCAACAGTATCAAGCAATCGAAGAGCAAATGTATGTAAATGAGGAAAGGGTAAAATTAGCCGACCGAAAATTACAGGTTGGGGTTGGTGGTAAGCCGGAATTACTCCAAGCTAAAGTGGACTTGAACGCTCAAAAAACTCTCCTTATACAACAAGAGACAGTTATTACTCAGCTTAAGGATCAACTCAATGGATTGGTCGGACAACAACTTCCCGTATTGTATGATGTTGATGATACAATTTCCTTAAACTTAGATTTATCATTGAATGAACTAACCGAAGGCATAGAGCAAAACAATTTTACACTTCAATCAGCCAAGTCGGGGTTAACGATGGCATATCTTTCGTTAAATGAATTAAAAGCCGACCGCTATCCAATAGTAAATTTTAATTCTTCTCTAAATTATTCAAGAACAGAAAACGTTACTGTCGTTAATCCTTTTACTCCCCTCTTTAATCAGAATGACGGATTCAACTATGGTTTTTCAGTTACACTCCCCCTTTTAAATCGCTTCAACACGCAACGTCAAATTCAGCAAGCCAGAATCAATATCAACCGGCAAGAGCTTCTTTACGAACAGCAAAAGCAGCAAATCGATGTTAACGTGCGCAATGCTTTTGTCAATTATGAAAACGCAAAAAAAGTGCTCTTGATTGAAGAAGAGAATATTTTGCTGGCAAAAGAAAATGTAACCATAGCCCTTGAGAGTTTTAAGCGTGGCGTTGCAACAAACATCGAGCTAAGAACAGCCCAACAAAGCCTGGCCGATGCCTACAATCGATTAATTACAGCTCGCTATAACGCAAAAGTAGCAGAGACAGAATTGCTGAGATTAAACGGTGATCTACTTCGGTAACGTTAATCTTATAATATGGGCGGAGTCGGAACCTCCTCTGGTTTCGTAATCCAGAAGTTAT
>JAKEEN010000293.1 GCA_022616575.1 Flammeovirgaceae bacterium | reverse complement strand
GTTAACCAATTTATCATTTACCATTAAACCGGGTGAGAAGATTGCCATTGTGGGAGTAAATGGTGCCGGCAAAACTACGCTGATCAAACTCTTGTGCAGAATTTATGATCCTACCGAGGGCGTGATAGAAATTAATGGAACCGATCTTCGCGATCTCCATCTCGAAGATTGGCAAAATGCGATTGGCATTCTGTTTCAGGACTTCCCGATATACAACCTAACTATTAAGGAGTCGATCGGTGTGGGCCGAATCTCTGAACGCATCAGGCAAGAAAAGTTAGAGCAAGCGGCCAAATTTTCAGGAGCCGATGAATTTATTACTGATTATGATCAATTGATCTGGAAAGAATTTAAAGATGGTATTGATTTATCTAAAGGGCAACATCAACGCCTGGCGGTAGCGCGCATGTTTTACCGAAATGCAGCCATTACTATTTTGGATGAACCAACCGCTTCCATTGATGCCGTTACCGAAGAGAAGATTTTTTCATCGCTAGAGAAAAATACGGAAGGCAAAACGGTTATTCTGATTACACATCGTTTTAGCACCGTAAAGAATGCTAATAAAATTCTCATGCTCGAGCAGGGTGCTATTATTGAGCAGGGTTCGCACCGGGACCTGATGCGCCTGCAGGAAAAATATGCGGCTCTTTATACCATGCAAGCCAACCGGTATCTTGAAACCACTGTCTGAAACACCCACGCTCAATAAAAAGATATGGACATGGCGACATGAATGACTCTCATTTTAGCTAAATTGAGTACAAGAAAAGCCATTCCTTTCAGGCAAACCTAAAATGAACCTAAGCCTGGGAAATCTTGCTATTGACAGATCCGCCCTTGAGCAAATTTTGAATTTTTTGCCCTACCCATTTCTTATTAGCGAGTTTAGAGAGGGCACCTATCACAACTTTCATGTTAATCAAAAGTTCTTGGATGAGATCGGATATTCATGTGATGAAATTCCAACGGTAGAAGATTGGTTTGAGCATGCCTACCCGGATGATCTCTACCGGAACCAGGTAATCTCAGGCTGGACAGAGCGATTTGAAGCAGCTAAAAGTGAGGGCCGCGATTATGTGCAGATGAAAGTGATAATCACAACAAAGAAGAACGGAGACTATTGGTATGAAGTAAAATCATGTGTGTTTGGGAATTTTCAATTAGTGGCCTTTGTCAACATTCATGAAGTAATTTCAAAGGAAGAGGAGCTCCGCAGGCTCAATACAAATAATAACCAGGTGCTTTCCGTTTTAGCACACGACTTACGCTCACCTGTTAACACCCTGCATTCACTGTCAGAGCTAGCTCTAAAGAAAAGACTTACGCAAGATGAATTTCGGGAATTGGCTGAGTTGCTTCATGCGAAATGTACACAAACGCTCGACATGCTCGACACAACGCTATGCTGGGCTAAAGCAAACTTCAATTCTATTTCTGTGAAACGTGAACCCCTTCCGTTTAAGTCAATTCTTGAATCCATACTTTCCGTCTATGAAGGCGCCTTCAAGAGTAAAAAAATTCACATTGACGTATGGATTGATGATAAGCAACCTGTTACTGATCCGGAAATAGTGAATATTCTGGTTCGGAACCTCATTTCTAATTCAATAAAATTTACTCCCGAAGGAGGAAGCATTCGGATTTCATCGTCCTGGAATGAAGGTGCGTATTATATTGGCGTAAAAGATAGCGGTGTTGGCATGAACTCAGAATTGATAAGTAAAATTTTATCATACAGTAATGCATCATCGTTGGGAACACACAACGAGAAGGGTCATGGCATCGGCCTGCAACTCTGCCAGCAGCTTGTTAAAAAAATCAATGGTAGTCTTGTCATTGAAAGCAAGGTCGGAAGTGGTACGTTAATGCAAATAGTACTCAATACGCAGGCGGGATACTGAAAAATGTTGACTTGCCGGCAGGCTTAATGGATGTAAATAACTATCTTCGGTTTTTAGTTTACTATCATGTATGGCCACTAACATCGAGCACTTTCGCAACCTTGTTTCACTTTCTGCGGTAGATGGAAACATTGAAGAGACTGAACGGGTTGCACTTTCTAAAATTGCATTCGATCGGGGTATACCTCTTGACCGGATGAATGTGATGCTCAATCGTGCCAGCGAATACTTGCACCTGATTCCGCAAAATACGGTGGAGCGCGAAAAGCAATTAGAAGAAATGATTGAATTTGCTAAAGTAGATGGTACATTTTGTAAAGCCGAACTTGACCTCATTACAACAGTTGCCGAGCGCCTCGGTTTTTCAAAACAGGAATTAAATCAATTTATTGAAGGCAAGAAGTGTTGAATGCATACCGACTAAAATGAAGCCGGAAAAATACCTGACTTAAACCTGGTGACATACTTCTGTAACTTTGTTGCCCATGCAAAACCGCGGACTCGTATTCATTCCTGACATCAGCGGCTTTTCACGGTTCGTGAGTGAAACAGAAATCAATCACAGCCGCATGATCATTCAGGAGTTGTTGGAAATACTTATCAATGCTAACAATATCGGTCTGGAAGTTTCTGAAATTGAAGGGGATGCCATTCTCTTTTACAAGTTTGGTGATCCACCAGGCCTCCAAACGCTGTACAAACAGGTGGAGCAGATGTTTTGTGCCTTTCACCAAAATCTCATTGCGTACGAATTGCGCAAGTACTGTCAGTGCCAGGCTTGTCTTGCTGCAGTGAATCTTTCATTGAAAGTAATCACGCACTATGGCGAGTTTACCGGTTATACGGTAAAGAATTTCAGCAAACTTATTGGTAAAGATATTATTGTTGCGCACCAGCTTCTGAAGAACGATATAGATCAGCATGAATACTGGCTGGTAACACAAAGTTTATTGCCTGAAAACAAACCAGATGATTTAGCGAATGGAATGCAATGGAATTCCGGGATACGAAAAACTGAAAGCGGTGAAGTGGCTTTTCAATATACCCAATTAGGTCAGCTTAAAAATAAACTCAGGCCAGAGCAAATTCAATCCCTGGAGCTTTCGGACAAAACTAAACTGATTTCCGTAAGTCATGAATATGATACGGATATAATTACACTCTTTCACGCGACTGGTGATTTTAGCCATCGGGGCCGCTGGCAGGAGGGTGTAGAAAGAGTTGAAGAACTCAATCATTACCTGCCTCGGGTGGGGATGCGGTGCCGTTGCGTGCTGAAAAATGGGGAAGAAATTATTTATACCAGCAGTTACTATCAATACCAACCTGAACGAATTGTTTTTTGTGAGACGGACGAGAAGCGAAAGATAACCACCTGCTTCACCCTTGAAAAGACCGGACCGGGAAAAACAAAACTCATAGTCGATTTATATCTGAATAAAAATGCAATAGCAGAGCTTTCATTTAAGCTGTTGAGAAAAAAGCCCACAGAACAATTATTTGTTAAATCATTGCTTAATCTCATTAACGTTGTGAAGACTTTACGTATACCAAGTGCATGAGATTGTCATCACTTACGAAAGTAGCTGTTTGCTTTAGCGTGGAATAAAGCAACCGCAACGGCTACCATAAAAAAAGCATGTGTAACTATTTCTATTGTAGAATGGGAAATACTCAGGATAACATGATAGGTGATCCAACCGAGTAGCAACCACCTGGCCCAGTTGGCAGCTCGGAGCGTGAACACACCTCCTACAATGGCCAGCAGCCTGATAGATAGAACCCAGATAACCTCTGGGCGTGGAAATGCTAAGCGACAGAATCAAGAATAATTTATTCGCCAGCATCGAAGGGCGTAAGAAAGGGAAGTTCGGTAAACAAAACTTCGATTTTCAAATTGAATAAATGTCATGGCAAGATGCGAAGGGTAGAAAACTCTTTGGCATCTGCGCTGCAAAGAAGCAAAGATATTACGGGTATTTGCCTGATTAACCCTACCGATCCCGATGGTTCGGGAGCCCTCCACCTGATGAACTTTGAAGACCTGAAATCTTAAACCGGTTGATGCTTGGGCCACATCCAGGCATTCCATACAACTAAAGAAGTAAGTATAATTTCTACCACGGCCAGGTAGATGTAGAAAATCATCCATTCGCTAATGGAAGCTGCAGTCACCAAAATCATGATCGCAGTAAAGAACAATCCAACAAGGATGTTAGCCCACCGGTTTACTTTCGGTTTCAGTATTAACGAAAGAAATATCATCACCGATGGCAGCGTCATCAGAATGGCAAACATCAGCAACTTGATTGGAGTGGTTTCACCAGCCCCTGAGTTGCCTGCCATCAGATTTTCAATGCGCCCCGGTACAAACAGGGTAAAGAAATCACCATAGACATAACAAAACATGACGGCTGTCCAAAGAGCAGAGAGTTTTATCTTTGTGTTCACTTTAAAATCTTCGAAGCGGCTTTGATTCATAGCAGAATTTATAAGGTTGAAGCAGTAATTGAAGAAGTCGCAGACTTTTTTCGATCCCAGGTTCCGACAATCAAAAGCCATAAGCATGTACCGATTTCCCCAAAGTTGGCTGGCAGGGTTACATAAGAAGAAATTCCCCAGCTATTATACGTTGTGAAAAGAAAACCACCCACAAAATCGATGGTATAACCAATACCTCCCGCTATGAGCAGAATGCCCAGTATTCTCGGTATAAATCCGGACTTAAAAACTAAATAGCCAAAAGGAATTAGCCAGAGCCCCCAGAATACAGAAGCAAGTTGATTGCCATTGCGGGAGTAGTCGAGGTACAGTAAGATTTGTGTCTGCAGTTCAGTTCCGGTTAAGAGGTTCGCTTTACTGATGAAGGTAAGAATAGCAAACTTATTGAGCAGGTTTACCATTGATATAGGAACACTGATAATAGC
>JAKEEN010000007.1 GCA_022616575.1 Flammeovirgaceae bacterium | reverse complement strand
GCTTCCAGTGCTCAGTAATCAAAAAATGAATGGGTATTTAAAAGAGATTGCCGACTGCTGTGACATCATTAAGAAAATGACCACCCACACGGCACGCCACACTTTTGCCACCACAGTCACGCTTACAAACGGTGTTCCCATCGAAACCGTTAGCAAAATGCTTGGACACAGGAATTTGAAGACCACCCAGCATTATGCTAAAATTCTTGATCTTAAGGTAAGCGAAGACATGAAGGTGTTAAGGTCAAAGTTTGGCCTATCCGCCCAAAATGTGGCCAAAGCCGCAGAATAAGTTTATTATAAAAAGTTCACAAAACGTGAACTTTTTAGTATTTAAAACGTATATTTGAATGAAGGTTCACCTGATAAGAAAAGAAACAATTGAAAGCTATGTTGCTGAAAATGCCAGAAGTAAATCGTCCTTTGCGATTTGGCTCACAGCAATAAAGCATGCCGACTGGGACATACCAGATGACATCCTGCAGACTTTTGGTTCTGCTGACTTATTAGGAGATGGAATTGATCGAGTCGTATTTGATATTGGAGGTAACAGGTATAGAATGATATGCAAATATGTCTTTGGCCAAAAACAGGTTCACTTGTTCATATGCTGGGTCGGGACCCATACTGAATATGATGAGCTTTGCGGTGATGAAGAACAGTATACAGTAACTGATTACTAAAATGGCACTAAAGTATAAGATCATAAAATCAAAAAGTCAGTATAAGGAATATGCAAATATTCTTGAGGAGCTTGTTACTGCCAGTTCCAAAAGTAAAGAAGAGAAAGAGGAAATTGAATTGCTGACTTTACTAATTGAAACTTGGGATGAAGAGCACAATTCATTTGAAGAGATTGATCCCATTGCTTTGCTTCATTCCTTAATGGAAGAAGGAGACCTTAAAGCAAAAGACCTGGTTGAAATTCTCGGAGTAAGCAAAGGATTAGTTTCAGATATTCTGAATTACAAAAAGGGGCTCTCAAAAGAAATCATTCGTTCCTTATCAGAATACTTTAAAGTTTCCCAAGAAGCGTTTAATAGGCCCTACAAACTTAAAGAGTCACGATCTCTGGTAATGGCTTAGATTAACTCAAAGCACCATAATGGTGCCACTCATGCACGATCTTACCATCCTTCCATCGTTGAAGTGACAATTGAATACAATCCCATTTTCCCCACTGCTTGTGATCAAATCTGTAATGCCATTCACAAACGGACATATTATCACTGACAATAACACTTTTTAGCTCGGCCGAATAATTACTTACGTTTTCAATATATCTTTTTGCAGCTTCCCTATAAGCAGGCAGTCCGATTGTAGGTCGTGTCTCGTTCTCTAATGTAATCACTTCATCGTTATAGAACTTATTAAGTGCCTCATCAAACTTATATTGCTTTATGAGTTCGTTCAGTTTGTAAACTTGTTCCTTGAGGTTTCCCATGATTTATCAGTTTATCAATATTACTCCATAGCGGCTTTATCGGTTTCTTCCAATTCTCTCACTAAGGCTTTACTCGATGGATTAGCACTGTTTGAAAATCGTGGAGCTCCCAGGCAAACAGTCGGCTTTTAACCGCAGGATCATTTTCAACTATTTTTATTGCTGCTTCGCATGTAGGTGCCTCAAAAATAACAATGCCATCAACGGCATCTTTTCTAAAGCCCGCAAACAATATTCTGTCGTCTGCATGCAAATCCTTTAAATATTGAAGATGAGTCTTAACTGTTTTAGCCTCCTCCTCAGTAGCATCTTGCTCAAAAGTCTGTCGTTGAAATCTGAAAATAACAATGTAATGAGAAAGTTGAGACTGCGGGGTTGTCACCTTGTTCTCTTCATTTGTGTTTTTTTGCGCAAACGACACATTAATCGCAATCCCAATTAACAGGAATATAAATAAGATACTACCAATCCATTTCATAGCCTCAGCCATTTGTAACAATGACGAATTACAAAGACATGAAGAGACAATTTCTCAGATATTTATTTACGATTGATTTGACTTCACAATCCGATTGGCAAGGTGTTTATCTATCGACCATCTTCCTGATCCATTCATCAGTAACGATACAGCAATGCCAATAACCAGCAAGTGAAACTCAAATCCCTCGCCTCTTCCTGACTGCATATACCAGTTCATAAAAAATCCCCACTTCCAATGTGTAAAGTAAATAGCGCCACACATGATAATAATGTAACAAGCCGCAATGAACCTGGTCGCAAACCCGATAAGCAAACTTATCATTCCAAAAAACTCACAAAGAATGACTAAGGTAGTTAGCCAGAATGGAATACCCCACCACTCAAGCCATCGTTGTGTTGTTAATTGATAACCTCCTCCACCAAACCATCCCAGCAATTTTTGAGCACCATGAGGAAATATTACGATACAAAGTATACATCGTAAAATAAATAATGCTATAGAGTCTTCCGTTCGTATTATTTTTGTCCAATACCGCATTTTCTTTAAAAGTCAAGGTAAAGCAACCGTGCCCCTCTCCGTCACGGTTGCTTGATTACCAAACCCCTCATATCTATCATGACAAGCTATAGATTACAAACCACTTTGTATTTGGTCAAAGTTGAAAATTATTGATTATCTGAATTGTCTCGCGCTTCGTCAATTTTCGCCAAGTCAAGACAGTTGATTAACCAAATGACTTTATGTAAATTTCTATTCGCTAAAGCATGAAATGCTAAACCAGGTTAAACCCATTCGATATGCTAAAAAATTACATCCTTGTTTCAATCAGGAACATGTCTCGCGAAAAAATTTATGCATCCTTAAACATCGTTGGCCTTGCCGTTGGGATTGCTTGTGTTCTGGTGATCTATAGCTACGTTCGCTTTGAACTGAGTTATGATAAATTTCATATCAATCATCAAAATATTTATCGGGTAACAGAAGAATTTGAAGACGATGCACTGCGGGTAAGATCAGCAATGAGTCATGCGCCTCTTGGCGATATTCTTTCAGATAATCTGGCAGGTCTCAAAGCTGTGGTCAGGATTTATCCCCAGTCCGCATTCATTAGTATTGATAAACAGACCAAGTATCGTGAATCGCGTTTCTGCTTCGTTGATTCTCTCTTCTTCGGCACATTCACTTTCCAAACAATCAATGGATCCCTTAATCATGCTTTGGATGATCCTTTTTCGGTGGTGCTAACAAAAAGCACGGCTCTGAAATATTTTGGAGATACAAATATTGTTGGTAAGGAACTAATATATGAAGATGAGACAAAAAGCTATTCTTATAATGTCACAGCAGTAATCAAAGACGTCCCGCAAAATTCGCACTTCAATTTTAATTTTATTGCTTCATTTTCCACGCTTGAAAAGTTTATGCCCTGGTACAATAACTGGCATTATCCTGCCATGTACGTTTACCTGCAGATGAATGAATACTCTTCATTTGAAAAACTTAAAAACACGATCACATCACTGATTGACAAGCATCAACCCGATTATGTAAAGGAAGAGAAAAGGGCGTTTGTAATCCAGCCATTAACGGACATTCATTTACACTCCAATCTTGAATTCGAGTGGGAAGCCAACTCAAATGCAAAATATTTAAACACATTTTCATTGCTGGGCATATTCATACTGGTAATTGCAGGTATTAATTTCATGAACCTGGCCACCGCTCAGGCTGCTAAGCGTTCCAGAGAAATCGGAGTAAGAAAAGTCTTAGGCGGGTATCGGGCTCAACTGGTTTGGCAATTCTTAAGTGAAACGTTAGCTTATGTTCTGATTGCTTTCATCGTTTCTCTGCTATTAACTGAATTGTCTTTGAGGTTTATCCTTCAGGGAATCATCCAGAAGAACTTAACAGTTTTTGACCTGCTTGATTGGCCCCATGCACTTCTCTGTGTTACCTTTATTTTGCTGGTTTCACTTCTTGCGGGTTTATACCCTGCATTTTACCTGTCCGGTTTCCGTCCATCGCAGGTAATCAAAGGCGCGCTGAAGCCTGAAGGCAAAACTGATTTTCGTAAAAGCCTCGTAACCTTTCAATTTATTGTATCATGCCTGATGATCAGCGCCACGGTGATAGTCTCCTCTCAAATCAACTATCTCAGAAATAAGCATCTTGGATTTGACAAAGAACATATCATCACCATAAGCCTAACGGACAGGCATTCACAAGGGAACTATACTGTGCTAAAAGAAAAACTCCTGGCCGAATCAGGAGTGCTAAGCGTTGGTTTATCTTCGGCCTTGCCAGGCAAAGGAACATTTCACGGCTTTGAAGTAAAGCCGGAGGGTTCGGACCCGGAAAAAGAGATTAGCATTAAAACCCTGGGTGTCGATGAAGACTTCTTAAAAACCTACGGCATCAATGTTGCAGAAGGCCGCGATTTTTCTAAGGATATTTTGACGGATCAAACGGGCGCTTTTATACTGAACAAAGCAGCCGCGTTAAAATTCGGATGGGCTAATCCCGTTGGTAAAGATTTTGAACTTACAGTTTACATCAATGGCGCAATACAAAGGAAGGGAAAAGTGATTGGATTGATTGATGATTTTAATTTTCAATCATTACATAACCAAGTAGAACCTCTGGTGTTGTACATAAATAAACATCCCTATTACGCAGAGCACTTGTCCGTTCGTATGCAATCTGGCAACCTGGCTGGTTCAGTTGGTATTATTCAAAAAAGTTGGAAGGAGTTCCATCCCGATAAACCCCTGGAGTACCAATTCCTAAACGATGACTTGAATAAATTGTATGGCTTTGAAATGAAAATTAGTAGCATTTTTTCCTCTCTTACTATCATTGCCATGATAATCTCAGTGTTGGGTTTGTTTGGGTTGTCATCATTCATGGCTTCAAAGCGATCTAAAGAAATGGGCATCCGAAAAGTATTTGGAGCCAATGTGCGTCAATTGCTTTCAATACAGTTTAGAGAATATCTCTATATGATTTTGATTGCAAATGCAATCGTTATTCCACTATGCTGGTACTGGGCAACTTATTGGCTGGATAACTTTGCTTACCATGTCACAATCCAACCGATTATGTTCATGATCACATTGGTGGGCTCTCTGCTGCTGGCTGTAGTTACAGTTAGTTTTCATTCCATAAAAGTGGCACGCAATAATCCCATCGATACAATTCGGTATGAATAGTTACTGATATTATTTGAACATTTTAATAAAGTTCAGTTCGATTTGCTAACGGCTTAGGTTAAATTTTTCCTTTTTGACTAATGTGCAGCCTAAAGCTAGTAACGAAATCTGTAACTTGAATTGAAGTGAAAATTCCAGCCCAGCAACCCTTGAGAGGTGTAGGCTAATTAAGCAATCTAATGCGCATTTCATCAAGCATTTTATTCAAGACGTCACATAAAAACATAATTTGTCAACTTTCGCCAAACGAAGGAACAATCAAAACCTGCCAAATACGTATCTTTAATAATACTAAGTGATTATTCAAAATGCATGACTCTACAATACAGCTATTGGAGTGCAAATCCGCTAAGTCAGATTACCTGCCTAAAAGTGATTGGTTGAAGAAACACAATCAGGCAAATGTTATTTCTGTATGCAGCCTACAGAAGAACTATCATTCAAAAAGATGGAACCCCCTTTCTATTAAAGCCATGCTTTCTGGTAAACTCGTTTATGAAACTGATAACTCTGTGTACACGGTAAGTCGTGGAAAATCCCTTTTATTGAATGCCGACCGTGATTATTTCGTATATGTTCCACAATCTCAAAAAGATTTCGATACTGAAATTGTATCTGTAACAATCAATTTTTCACCGTCATTCTGTAATGAAGTCGCTGACAGTTTCAGCAATCCATTAGAACGTGAGAGGGCGGTTCCATTCAATTTTGAATTTCTCGAAAACACGCATTCATATAATGTGGTAATTGACCGTTACCTCAATAAAATTTTACCCCTTACAAATGCATTCAAACACGACAAAGAAGTAATCAACTACTTCTTGCATGACCTGTTAACTGAAATGCTTCAAACACAAAAAGGGTTGAGCTCTTCCATTCAGAAATTTGAAGCAATAAAATCTACGACAAGGCTTGAGCTGTATAAAAGACTACATCTTGTAAAAGACTATATCGACTCTTGTTATGCCAATGAGTTATCCTTAAAAAACCTTGCTGACCTCGCAGCACTTAACCCTTACTACCTTCTCAGGCTTTTTAAGCAATACTTTAAGGCAACACCTCATCAGTATATTACACAAAGAAGAATTAAGGAAGCAAAAGTTCTTTTATCGAGGTCTTATGGCGTATCTGAAGTGTGTAGAAAAGTGGGTTTCGAAGATATTGCTTCTTTCAGTAAACTTTTCAAACGCTATACGGGTGTTCCGCCAAGCGAGTATGCTAAGGAAGGCCTGGCCGCATAAACGATCCATATAAATATCTTAATCCATGAATTTGAAAAAAGTTCTAACCACACACGTGTACATTGACCTGTCTATCCTATTGTTGCGCCTTTCTTTTGGTGGAATGATTTTTTTGCATGGATTGGGCAAGTTGTTTGACCTTGTCAGTGGCAAATCCGATTTCCCAGACCCGATAGGCTTGGGGAGTACAACTTCGTTGTTCCTTGTAACCTTTGCAGAATTTGGCTGTTCACTGTTGCTCATCGTTGGCTTGTTAACTCGCCTTGCATTAATGCCACTCATCTTCACCATGATGATAGTTGTGTTTGTTCACGAAGCTCACCTGGAGATCGGTGATAAAGAACCTCCAATCTTATTCATGCTTGCCTTCATTGGATTGCTCGTTGCCGGCCCCGGAAAGTATTCAATTGATCACCGTTTATTTAAACAAAAGTGAAAATGAAACAGATCTTGGATTAAAACAGGACACGATGGCAAGTACCTCTTTGTTGCCAGCCATTTAAAAAATTTTAGAGTTATGAAAACAGTAATGACACTTTTGCTCCTCCTATGGAATTTTTACCCAACCATAATAATTCGTCATGACAAGAGTGATACCGACTATCAAAATCTTGCAAGACAATTTGAGAAAAAAATATGTCATCTGAATCTTGGTAAAAGTGTGCCCGATGGAGAAGGAACATTAATTCATAATAATTGGGTTTTGACAGCCGCTCATTGCGCAGTTGAGATACAAAAGAAATTGGACAAAGATGAAAATCACTTTGTCACTATTGCCGATGAACAACATAGAGTAGACAAAGTTATAATTCATGAAAACTGGGCTGATAATGAAGCATACGACATCGCTTTGTTTCATATTGATGAAGCATCAACAGAGGGTGAAATAGTTAATATCTATACTGGAAAAGATGAGTTGGGCAAACTGGTTTATATTGTAGGGCTAGGTGATACAGGAAATGGGGTAACTGGAATAGTAGGAAATGACAGAAAGTTTCGTGCAGCCACTAACAAAGTTGACGAGGCAACCAACCTTTGGTTAAAATGGACATTTGACAACCCAGAAACAAATCCGGACAAAGCAACTGAGCTTGAAGGAATCAGTGGTCCTGGAGACAGTGGCGGACCAGCATTTATAAATATACAAGGAGACACTTACATAGTCGGTATAAGCTCTGGACAGAGTACGAGAAATTCAAATGGGAAAGAAGGTGTTTATGGAGTTCTGGAATATTATACAAGAGTATCAATGTACGTGGACTGGATTAAGAAAAATATGAATTAACGGCTGCAAGCACCGTGTTCAAACAATTGCGGGGTTCGGTGATTCTGGATTAAATGACATTTCAAAATCAGGCCCGTTTGAAATGTTGCTGATTTTATTCGGGAGTTACTATCATTATAACCCTGCTAAGATTGTTTCTGCAAACAAACAACTATTCTTCGAATTAACTGATACGCGAAATGAAATATTGTTCAATCGTACTGGTCGCCTTTCTATTTATTATTGGCTATGATTCTAACGGGCAAGATAGATTGTGTGAGGATTGCAAAGGCTTGTATGAATATGATCGTAGCAAAGAACTGATGGCTACCGATACACTTCCCGTTTATCGTGAAGGCTGTAAAAACAAAATGATTGTTTCTGGTACGGCCTTTAAACCAGATGGTATCACTCCCGCCCCCGGAGTTATCATTTACATTTATCACACCAATGAAAAAGGTAAATACCCAACCAAAGGAAAAGAAAAGGGTATGGCCAAAGAACATGGCTATAACAGATCTTGGGTTAAAACAGGGCAAGATGGCAAGTACAGCTTTGTCACCTGCAAACCAGGTCACTATCCAAGCGGTCGTGATGCAGCGCATATTCATGTGATTATCAAAGAACCCGATAAACAAGAATATTGGATCGGGGATTACCTATTTGAAGGTGATACTCGTCTAACGCAAACGCGAATTGATCAGATGAGAGGCAGAGGCGGCAATGGGGTTATCCGTTTAACCACGAATGATAAGGGAGAATTGCAGTGTTACCGCGATATTTTTCTTGGCAGGAACATTCCTGATTACAAATAAAAATCTCATATGCAATGTACTTTATAGAGCTTAAGCATGCGATAACAGAATGCAGTCAACTGTAGAATATGACTATGGCATGAGTGGATTTTCGGTACTATAAGAAAAAACAATATGACAGTAAAAAACAACAATATTCCTTTCGATAAAATGGAACTGTACAAAAAAATTATTGAGACAGTGCCTAAAGTTGAGTTGAAAGGTGCAACAATGCCGTACACTTCACATAATGGACATATGTTTTCCTTTCTTGATAAAGAAGGTAATCTAGGGCTAAGGCTTCCAACAAAGGAAAGAGATCAGTTCATTGCTAAATTCAAAACAAAGTTGTGTGAGGCTCACGGGGCAGTTTTAAAGGAATATGTTTTAGTCCCCGAAAGTCTTTTCGCTAATCCTAAGGAAATCACGAAGTACTTTGCAATAGGCTTTACTTACGTGAGCAGCTTAAAACCAAAAAAGACTAGAAAATAATTCTATGAAATTAGTCTACAAAATGAAAGGAAGAGAAGGCAGCGGGCTGTTGGGATATTCCTTATTACAGATAAACTAACAGATACGTAATGCAGTTACTGAAGGCTACGCCAATGCTGATCACTACCAATATCAGGGACACAATTGATTTCTACGTTAACGTCCTGGGATTTCAATGTGAGAATTTTGTTGAGGGTTGGGGTTGGGCCTCCCTTGTCAAGGATGAAGTCCGTATTATGCTTTCAACTCCCAATGACCACGAGAATTTTGAAGAGCCTTGCCTTACGGGTTCAATATATTTCAAAACCGACAATGTGGAGGAAATCTGGTGTAAATTAAAGGATAAGACTATAGTGTGTTATGAGCTTAAGACTTTCGACTACGGAATGAAAGAATTTGCTATTTATGATAACAATGGCTGCATGCTTCAGTTCGGTCAAGAAATTAACTAGCCTAAGTCAGTTTTTTTGTCTCCCCAATGATACTTTGTTCGTCATAATGTAACTTCTAAATCAAGAAAACATGAACATACCTATAGATAAACAGTCTTGTGTGAGTTCACCACGGCTATTCATTTTTCTATTATTCATTTCTTCTATTCAAACGAAAGCCCAACAAGCTTTAAATCTTGATTTCGAGAAAAAGAGCATCGAAGGTATATCAAGGCCTTGGGGCTGGGATTTTATGACTGATTCTGAAACAAATGTGTCATTAGATAGTGTAGTCAAAAGTCATGGTGAGTACAGTTTGAAAATGGATGCAACTTTAAGGACAGGAGAGCAGGTATTGGCTTTTACACTTGAACCGTACGAGTTGCAACATAAAACATTAGTTATTGAAGGATGGATTAAAACAAGTGAATTGATAGGTGAAGCAAGCTACTCTTTACTCTGTATTTCAAATAAAGATACGGTAGAAACAACGAGTAAATCTATTAACAATTCAACGGATTGGGTCAGGTTGTCAGTAAATGCAAAGCTCCCAGATAAAATAACATCAATTTATTTAACCGTTCGACATGAAGGTACAGGCACCGCATGGTTCGATAATTTTTCATTATTAGTTAACGATAAAAGAAAGCAAGAGCTTGAAATCTCCCTACCATTTACCAAAAAGCAACTGGAGTGGCTCAATAACAACTCTTATCCCCTAGTAAGTGTTGATGTTTCGGATTCAAATACACAATCAAATGATGACGACCTTAATGCTTTTAAATCATTGGTAGGTAACGCAAGGATTATTGCTCTTGGTGAATCAACGCATGGTACAAGTGAATTTTTCAGGCTGAAACACCGTGTTCTTGAGTATTGCATAAGAAATCTTGGTGTGAGGCTCTTTGCGATAGAAGACCATCAACTGGTTGTAAAAAGAGTAAACCAATATGTTTTAGGTGGCAAAGGAACTGCAAGGTCCAGCATGTATGGCATGTTAGGTG
>JAKEEN010000292.1 GCA_022616575.1 Flammeovirgaceae bacterium | reverse complement strand
GCCCTGGATGAATTGCCTTCAGAACAGCGCCAGGTGTTCATTCAAAATGAATTGGAGGAGAAAGGCTTTAGGGAAATAGCTGAAGAGACTGGTATATCAATCAACACGTTATTGTCCCGCAAACGATACGCTGTGTTAGAACTGAGGCAAAAACTTCAGCAATTGTATAATCAGCTTTAATAAAGGTATAGGCTTAAAGAAAAATATTATGGAAAAAGGATTGAGGATTTTGAAGTGGGTGTTGCTGGGTTTTGCTGCCGTTGGCCTTATAACCTTTGGCACCATGTGGTTGTGGAATTGGCTTGTTCCGGATTTGTTTAATGGGCCGGTTCTTGGTTTTTGGCAAACCCTTGGACTTTTACTGCTCACCAAAATTTTTGGAATGCTGCTGAGTGGAAAACGTCATCATCAGGGATCGGCTTGGGGATGGAAATACAGGATGTACCAGAAGTTTTCAACTATGAGTCCTGAACAAAGGGAAGTTTTTAAACAACGGATGAAAGAAAAATGGTGTCACCCGCCTGGTGGCACCTCAGATCGCGAATCAACCGGCTCAGAGCATTGAAATACGGCTTCATGGAAAGATAATCTACATTTTTATCAAAAATCAAAACCTTTTACCAAGGGGATGCCGTTTAAGGAAACTGTGGAAACTTTTAAAATGCTAATAGTTTCCATAGTTTTGGGCCCGTTATGGAAGAAAAAGACACAAAAGAAAAGATTTTAAAGGGTACGGAAGACCTCTTTATGCGCTTCGGGGTTCGAAGTATATCAATGGACGACATAGCGCGTCATCTGGGCGTTTCTAAAAAAACATTGTACCAGCATTTTGCCGATAAAGATGATTTGGTCTTCTGGGTTTCGAACAACCATTTGCAATGCGACCAGCGCGAGTTCGAAGAGATGCAGACTTCCTCTGAAAATGCCGTAGAAGAATTAGCGAAGATATCGCTTCATATGAAACGTCACATGGAAGAGATTAACCCCGCCTTACTTTTTGACTTGCAAAAGTTTCATCTGAAGGCGTGGAATTTATGGCTGAAATTTAAAAATGATGTGATCCGTGAGTCGGTAGTCAGAAACCTTCGGCAGGGAATCAAGGAAGGCTACTTCCGGGAAGATATGAATCCTGAAATCATGGCAGTAGTTCGAATTGAACTCATTCAGTTTGCATTTGATCAAGCTGTTTTCCCGCGTGAAAAATTTAAACTCACGGAAGTACAACTTCAAATCTTCGATCACTTTGTGTTTGGCCTTGTTACAGAAAAAGGCAGAAAACTTTACTTACAATATAAATCCGTTAATCATCAACCCTCAACCGTATTATGAAACAAGTGTATTTACTTCTTACTTTTCTATTGATTGCGCACTGGGGTACTGCGCAAAATAAAGTCTTCACGTTAGAAGAATCGATTCAATATGCCCTTCAGAATTCAACCAATGTTCAGAACTCAAGTATTGATGAACGTATTGCTCAATCAAAGGTAAGGGAGACAGTGGGGATGGGATTACCTCAGGTTACCGGTACTGCATCCCTTGACCATAATGAAAAACTCAGACGTTTTTTTTCAACCTATACACCAGGAGGCTTTTTTGATTTTTCAGGAGTTCCAGGAATTCAGTCTGGGGATGTTGTGGCTGCTGAAAATTTCTTTCAGTTAAAAAGCAGTGGTGATGTGGGTATCAATATAAATCAATTGATTTTTAATGGTTCTTACTTAGTGGGTCTGCAGGCATCATCGGCTTATAAGGAACTTACGTATAAAGCATCTACACAAACTAAGGCACAAACTGTAGAAGCTGTAACCAAAGCATTCTACAGTGCCCTAATTAATAAAGAGCGCGTTAAATTGTTTGACAATAACATTGCACGTGTTGACTCTTTATTACAAAATACAAAGGCCTTAAACGAAAACGGTTTTGTAGAAGCCATCGATGTAGACCGCGTAAGTGTTCAATTGAATAATTTAATTACCGAACGGGAAAAATTTGTAAACCTTCAATTGCTTAGTGTCGAACTATTGAAGTTTCAAATGAATTACCCAATGTCGGAAACAATTGACGTTACGGGTGACTTAAATACCTTGCAAGCAGAAGTGAACCCTGATGATTACCTCAGTGATTTCAACTTTGAAGCCCGCCCTGAATACCAGGTATTGCTGGCTAATAAACGGCTACAACAACTTAACATCAAAAACAATTACGCAGGCTCTATGCCTGTGCTATCGGCACATGCAAACCTGGGATATGCCACACAATCGGCAAATATTTCTGGCCTATTTAAAACCGAATCTAATTTTAGCGAAGTTCCAGGGGTTGGCCCGGACAAATGGTATGGATACTCAACTTTTGGACTGAGTTTCACGATGCCAATTTTCACAGGCCTTTCACGTACACATAAAATCCAACAAGAGAAACTTGCCATGGCAAAAATTGAGAACGGTGAAAAGACTTTAAAGGCGAGTTTCGATCTTGAGACACGTCAGGCTATTTCAAGTTACCAAAACAGCCTGAAGTCATTGCAGGCACAAAAACGCAATGTTGATTTAGCTGAGAATATCGCCCGGGTAACTAAAATCAAATACGAACAAGGAGTCGGTTCAAACCTGGAGGTTGTGAATGCTGAATCGGATTTACGCGAATCGCAAATCAATTATTACAATAGCTTATATGATTTATTGAATTCAAAAGTTGATCTCGATAAAGCTTTCGGAAAACTTTATACTACTGAAAATCAAAACTAATGACGATAAAACCCACTTCAATGAAAACCAAATATATAATACTACCCTTTCTAATAGTTGTTGCGGCATGCAGCAGCACAACTGCTCCCGGTGATCTGGAATCGAAGAAACGAGAACTCGAAACTTCCAAAAAGGAACTCACTGAACTGAACGCAAAAATTGCT
>JAKEEN010000006.1 GCA_022616575.1 Flammeovirgaceae bacterium | reverse complement strand
CGTCCCCCACCCCCTCCACCCAGGCCTGCTTGTAATCAATACGTCCGAGGTCGATAAATTTTGTCTTCTTATTAATCGTTATGTTCACTTGATTTTTTCCAGTTCTCCTTTGAGGTACACGATCGGTTCGATGGTGTCTGCCTCCACGCCATTCTCCTTCGCCAGGAAAAACGAAATCCAATCGGTAAGATGGATGAGATAAAAATATTGTTCCAGCAATGAAGCCCCTTCACCTATTACATCGATTATCGGATTTGATTTTTTCTCGAACAGATCGCGACAAATCTCCATTCTCTTCTCGACACGCTCATGGTCGTGGTCAGAATACAGGTAAATAACCTGAAGCATGGGCAATAAGTTCTCGGGAAATTTCCAGCCTACCAACTCATTATGATTCATCTCAGGAAATGTATTGACGTGCGCGAACTGTTTTGAATTTTCATTCAACTGTTGTTGAAAGCGTATGGCCATGGCATGCAAACGACTGTCACAATAAATAACCGGCAGTTTACCTTTTAACTTTTTGGCTATTAATTCAGCTTCCGACTGAATGCCCTTTTCACCACGATCTAAAAACTGGATGGCATTTTCAGTTTCCTTCATGAAGGCAGCCCCAATCAAATTAGTATGGTACAGGGCATACAATAAGGCTATCATATTGTAGGCCAGCATCGCCCTTGGGCTATCCGACCCGGCAGGCATTTGAATATAAAAGAGGTTATACTCTCTGGCGATATCCAGAATCTTTCCACCGGAAGCAATCACAATACAATGCGCACGTTTCAACAACGCTTTATTCAGTGCAGCAATCGTTTCTTCTGTGTTTCCGCTGTATGAACTGGCAATGAACAGCGTGTGAGGACTGACAAACTGAGGAATGTTATAGCTTTTGATTACGGTTATCGGAATCGGAATCCTGCCGAAGGTTAAAGACTCCACCAGGTTTGCACCAATACCCGAACCACCCATGCCGGCAATCACAATGTTGCGGATATCACTTCCCGGCCGAACCAGATCCAGGGCTTCCCCAAGTTTTAATGCTTCACTGAGCTGCCGGGTAAAACCCTCGATGTATTTCTTTGTCATTGACATAGTGCGCGAATTTACGATTTTAGATTTATTTGCCTACCGGCAGGCAGGCGATGTTAGATTTGCACAGACGATTTATAAGATGAGTGATAAAATAAAGACAGGTAACCAAGGTGAAGGCCTGGCCGCTGACTTCCTTCAGAAAAACGGATACGAAATTATTGCCCGCAACTATCGGTACAAGCATTCTGAGATTGATCTCATTGTCAAGAAAAACAACGTACTTGTTTTTGTAGAGGTGAAGTCCCGCTCATCAACTCAGTTTGGCGATCCTGAGATGTTTGTTGACAATAAAAAAGCCAATAAGATATTCGAAGGAGCGGATGAGTTCATTCACACTTCCAACTGGCAAAGTAATATTCGTTTTGATATTGTTTCCATCACACTCAAGCCAGAAATCAAGATTGAACACTTTGAGGATGCCTTTCATTAAATTAGCCAGTGGTTCAATTTTCACTGTGCCAATTCATTGGCTAATTGATCATGAGGGAATTGGCTAATTACCTTTGTTATTTCGGTATATTTCCTTTCCCTTAGCGCTCCACTCTGTTTTAATAAAAGGCTTTGCTTCCTTGTTGAATGCTTCTTTTGGGAATGCAATCACCCGTTTGCGTTTTCCATCCGGATAATATTCTGTCCATTCGCCTACTTTCTGGTCCCATTTGTATTCCCCTTTCACGGCAACTTTTCCGTTTTCGTGAAACATATAGTAATATCCCTCGCGTTCCCCGTACTCGACCGGAATGATTTCTTTAGCTTTTTTTCGTTCGAGCGGATCGTAATAGCTAATCATAGTTTCTTTTGGCCAACCTCTGAAATATTTTTCTTTGTCCACCAATGTGCTGTCGCGCCCCTGGTATTTCATCCACCTCCCATGCCGCGTGCCTTTGTAATAAATACCTTTTTCTAAAACTGTACTGGTGCCCAGTCTCTTCTCGTAAGGACCATGAAGCAGTACTCCTTTTTTAGGGTCAAAATTTTCTGTTTTACGAATTTCCCTTCTTGTAAAATCATACCAGTATACATCGCGTACGAAGGTTTGAGACTTTTCTGATTTTTTCAGGTAGTAGAATAATTCATAGGTAACACGCTCACCCACTCCTTTTTTGGTAAATCCCTTTCTTGTTTTAATACCGTAAAAGACTTTTTTCTTGGGTTTCTTTTTCTTGGGAGTGTTCAGGGGTTCTTCCTCTTTTTCAAAAGTCAAGCTGGCTGGTGTATCAACCGTGAAGAATTGGTCTTTGGGTTCTTGAGGATCTTCCTGTGCAAAGGAAGCAAGCGTGCAGAAAGCAACTATCAGAAACAAAACATACTTCATAAATTCCCCAAAACTAAAGAGAAACGAAATTAACTAAAAAATAGTATGATGGAACTCCCGAACGGCAAAAGGCCGTTGATGAACCCATGAAAGT
>JAKEEN010000291.1 GCA_022616575.1 Flammeovirgaceae bacterium | reverse complement strand
GAAAGCTGCTGATAAACTACGATGGTCCCGGCAATCAATGCTACAGAAATGGCAAACTGGCCTACTACCAGAAATTTTCTTAGCAACATTCCATCGCGCGATCCTTTCATTGATCCCTTTAATACTGTAGCCGGTTGATATGATGATAAAACAAAGGCTGGATACAATCCAGATAACAACGAACCTACTACATAAAGAAGGCCCAGCGCCAGCCAAAGATTAGGCTCCAAAAAAATTGTGTACGTAAGAAATTTACCTGTTAAGGAATTAAACAACGGAACTGCTGTATAAAGTATTATTAACCCCAATACGGCTGCAGCCAGATTGACAAGAAAAGCTTCAGCAATAAATTGAAAGGCAAGCTGAGTTTTGTGAGCTCCGATAGATTTTCGAACAGCAACCTCTTTAGCACGCTCCACCGCCTTGGCTGTTGATAGATTAATATAATTAACCCAGGCAATAACTAAAATAAAAAATGCTATTAGGCTGAGAAAGTAAACGGATTCTCCGTTGCCATTCACGCGCGCTTCCTGAATCAGGTCTGAATATAAATGAATATCCTTCAGAGGTTGAAGGAGAAACGTTGTGCGTTGGCTCTCATCTTCGCGTTGTCCGTACTTATTGATAAAAGCAGGAAACTTCGATTCTACTTGTTTAGGATCAGCCCCGGGTTTAAGTAATACATAGTTGTAGAAATCATACCAGCCCCATGCATTCTCAAAATTCTCTCCTGAAAATTGGGGGCTTGCCAGGGTTGGGTACGATAACAAAAAGGAAAATTTCAAGTGCGAATTCTCTGGTGATTGTATCACCCCGGTGATCTCATATTCCTCGCGCGTTCCTAACCGAATACGTTTACCAATCGGACTTTCATTACCAAAAAACTTTTGAGCTGTCTCCTGTTCGACAATTGCTGTATTGGGTTGATCGAGTTTGGCTGTTCCTTCAGCAAGCGGATACGAAAAAATGGAGAAGAAATTTTGTTCAGCCTGAAAAAGGTTGTCAACTTTATGAGCCACTTCATTATATCGTATCACTTCTCCTCCATAGCGCAGAAATAAACGGGTTGCATCTTCTACTTCAGGAAAGTCCGCTTTCATCATGGGTGCTACCTTGGGAAAAGCCGTAGCACATTTAAAAATGAGTTCTCCATCACTGTAAGCATCGAACTCAACCCTGTAAACGCGGTCTCCTTTTTGGTGAAAATTATCAAAGCTAAATTCGTCTTTAACGTACTGAAGAATTAATAAACTGGCTGATAGTCCGATGGAAAGACCTAATACATTGAGCAGTGTAAATCCTTTGCGTTTACTAATTGACCGCAAGGTGGTCAGGAGATAATTTTTAAGCATAGGTATGCAGGGTTTGCTGAGCGATTGCAATATCAATGCCACGGTTAGTTAAGATGAAATCAAGCTAATATGCCTGATTGAATGTTCCTGACTGGACAAAACTGTCCGCTCACGGACGGTTTCTAAAATAATTCCTTCGCTATTCGATAAATCGGATCTGATTTACCCATTGAGTAAAAATGCAATGTAGGAACACCGGCTTTCATCAACTCTTTTGACTGCTTAATGGCCCATTGAATGCCTACTTCTTTCACTGCACTATTGTCTTTGCACTTTTCTACTTCATCGGCCAATTCTTCGGGTAAGTCGATATAAAAGATCGTATGTAAAATACTGGTCTGATTTTTTGTGGTGATCGGTTTAATACCCGGAATAATAGGAACATGAATTCCGATTGCACGACATTGCTCAACAAAGTTGAAATACTTCTTATTGTCAAAAAACATTTGTGTAACGATGTATTCAGCACCCAGATCAACTTTGTGTTTAAGATATTTAAGGTCTGTTTTAAGATTAGGAGCGGCAAAGTGTTTTTCGGGGTATCCGGCCACACCGATACAGAATTTGGTAGGCGTTGAATTTAGCAGGTCTTCATCCAGGTATCTTCCACCGTTGAGACTTACCACTTGTTGCAATAACTCTGATGCATATTTGTGCCCGTCAGGCTCAGGAACAAAGCGACCTTCATTTTTAATCCCGTCTCCCTGCAGTACCAACACATTTTCAATGCCAAGAAAATTCAGGTCGATTAAAGCATTCTCGGTTTCATCTTTAGTAAATCCGCCACAAATTATGTGAGGCACCGTATCCACTTTATAGTGATTTTGAATGGCTGCACACAGTGCAACAGTACCGGGGCGTTTGCGCGTAGATTTCTTTTCAAGCAAACCATTTTCACGTTTTTTGTAAACGTACTCTTCGCGATGATAGGTGACATCCACAAAGGGAGGCTTGAATTCCATCAGGGGGTCCATATGATCAAACAAGGACCGTATATTCTCGCCTTTCAAGGGTGGAAGAACTTCAATGGTAAAGAGGGTTTTGCCGTTGGCTTTATTGAGGTGATCTGTTACTTTCATTTGGGTGTTGAGGTGTTCGTGTGTTGAGATTTTAATGTGCTTAAGTGTTTAAGTGTTCTGGTGTTTAGGTTTGGTTTCGCTTGACAAGATATTTGATTAAGGCCAAACACAATGATTTAACTTCTTCTGCTTTGGCTTGAAGTTTACCAACCTCTGCTTCCGGAAAATAATTTAGGTCAATGAGAACATATAGAATACTCTTAGCTTCTGAAGCTGAATTATTGGCTACATCAAGATATCGTATGAGCTCCTTGTTGCTATATTTTCCAAACCCTTCCGCTATATTATTCATGACGGAAAGTGCTGCTCTCCTTAATTGACTTCTGGTATCAAAGTCTTTAACCAGCTTACCTTTCTCACACAACAAATAAACTTCTTTGACAAGAACACGAGCCTCTTGCCAGCATTTTAAATCTTCGAATCTTTCAATTTTAGCCATGGTTGAACTTAAACACTAAAACACATAAATACCTAAACACATCAGTAACTTAGATTTGGAGCCATCCATTTCTCAATCTCTTCTACACTCATCCCCTTCCGCTTTGCATAGTCCTCTACCTGATCTTTTTCAATTTTTCCAAGACCAAAATATTTTGAATCAGGATGAGCGAAATAAAATCCGCTGACAGCTGCCCCGGGATACATAGCATAAGATTCGGTTAAAGTGATTCCCACTTTGTCAGCTTGCAATAATTCAAAAAGTAATTTCTTTTCTGTATGGTCCGGACAAGCCGGGTAACCAGGAGCGGGACGAATACCTGCATATTCTTCAGCGATTAATTGTTCATTGGTCAGGCTTTCGTTTTTCTCATAGCCCCATAGCTCTTTTCGTACCTTCGCATGAAGACATTCTGCAAATGCCTCTGCCAGTCTATCGGCTAATGCTTTGGCCATAATTTCAGAGTAATCATCATGATTGCGTTTATACTTTTCAATCAATTTCTCTAATCCAATACCTGCCGTTACCGCAAACATGCCCAGGTGATCGGTTCCATCTTCAGGAGAAATGAAATCAGCTAAGCAAAAGTTAGGGAGGTTTTGTGCTTTCTTATTTTGTTGTCGTAAAAAATGAAATGTTGCAAACAATTTTTTTGAGTTGCTGTTAAACAGCTCCACATCATCACCTTTGTTTACGGCTGAATAAAAAGCGACCACACCATTGGCCTGCAAACTCCTGCTTACAACAATCTGATCAAGCATTCTATTGGCATCATCAAATAACT
>JAKEEN010000290.1 GCA_022616575.1 Flammeovirgaceae bacterium | reverse complement strand
TTGATATGCTCTCCCTCACCATCGACTCATACTATAATTTCATTAAGGGCATGGGCATTGTGTACCTGGCAGTAGCGGTGTTAAATAGCATTGGTTTGTTGGCCTTGGACATTCCGCATGCCATTCTTTTCGGAGTGATTGCGTCAATCCTTACGTTCATTCCTTACATCGGAATTTTGGTTGGCTCATTATTACCTATTACGATCGCGTGGGCTACGTATGACTCAATCTGGTATCCAATCGGCATAGTCGGGATTTTTTCATTCGTACAATATTTGGAAGCCAACATCATTTTTCCATGGGCAGTAAGTTACCGGCTGAATGTTAACACCTTCATTATTCTTATCGCCATATTTGTTGGCGCCACACTCTGGGGTGTGATCGGCATGGTACTTTTCGTACCTTTTGTAGGCATCATCAAATTAGTAGCCGATCATCATCCTGACCTAAAAGATATTTCGATGTTGCTAAGTACACATAAAGTGAATAATTCAACGGAATGAAAAATTTCCTGAACATACATGATACGCTGGAAGAAGCAGGAAATATGGCTCGCTTTGCAGGAAGGTTTTTCAGCGAGGGCTTTAAGCCTCGTTATGAATTTCAGGAATTAATCAGGCAGTGTTTTTGGGTTGGGTATAAATCGCTTCCACTGGTAGGCATTACTGCCTTCATTATGGGATTAGTTCTTACCATCCAGTCAAGGCCCACACTGGTGGAGTTTGGTGCAGAGGCTATGTTGCCTAGCATGGTGGGCATCTCCTTAGTGCGTGAAATATCTCCTGTTATTACCGCCCTCATTTGTGCAGGTAAAATTGGCTCTGGTATGGGTGCGGAGTTAGGCTCCATGCGGGTGACCGAGCAAATTGATGCTATGGAAGTTTCAGGAACCAATCCATTCAAGTATTTAATTGTGACGCGCATACTCGCCACAACCTTGATGCTGCCCGTGCTAAGTAGTTTATCAAATGCTGTTTCACTATATGGTGGTTATCTCGGTGTAAACATCCGGGGCAGCATCAGTTGGATATTATATTGGAACCAGGTGTTCGATGCTTTGAGTTATGGTGACTTAATTCCGGGCATTGTCAAAACACTTTTCTTCGGCTTTGCTATTGGTTTAGTGGGCTGTTTCAAAGGGTACTATTCAAAAAAAGGAACAGAAGGTGTTGGCCGGTCTGCCAATTCTGCTGTTGTGGTTGCCTCCTTGCTTGTTTTTATTATTGATTTGATTGCCGTTCAGATCACCGACTTACTGGGTCTCACTTAAAGAGTAAGAAATGAGTGTTGCCGTTATTGAAGTAAGAAACCTGTTTAAATCCTTTGGCTCCAATCGCGTGTTGATTGATTTTAGTATGGACTTAATTAAAGGGGAAAACCTGGCGGTATTGGGAAAATCTGGTTCCGGTAAATCCGTACTGATAAAATGTATTATCGGCTTGATCGAACCAGATGAGGGTACTATCCGGTTGTTCGGAGAAGATATTTCACACTTTAACCAACGAGCGTGGGATGAGATGCGGAGCCGGGTAGGATTTCTTTTTCAGAGTAATGCACTTTATGATTCTATGACGGTGCGGGAGAATCTTGAATTCCCGCTACGCAGGCACAAGCGAAAAAATAACCAGGATGGGAACACCGAACAATTAATTCGTGAAACATTAAACAATGTGGGCCTTGAACACACCATCGATATGATGCCGGCTGAGCTTTCGGGCGGTATGAGAAAGCGAATTGCGCTGGCTCGCACGCTGATTCTTCAACCCGAAATCATTTTGTATGATGAACCCACCACAGGCCTCGATCCCATTACGGCCCGCGAGATTAGTGAGCTTATCCTTGCTGTTCAAAAAAAATACAATGCATCCTCTATTGTTATCTCGCACGATATGAATTGCATTAACCTCGTTTCCAACCGGGTGATTATGCTGATTGACGGAAGTTGCTATGAACAGGGAACTCTTCATAACTTACAACATTCAACCGACCCGAAGGTTCAAGCCTTCTTTGAATAACATGAGCAACAAGACCATTGATAATGTAAAATTAGGAGCCTTCGTGTTAGCCGGTGCTCTCTTTCTTATTCTGAGTCTTTACCTCATCGGTAAAAACAGGAGTTTGTTCGGTTCCACCTTTACCATCAGTGCTGATTTTCATAATGTAAACGGATTGACACCCGGCAACAATGTGCGTTTTTCCGGCATTGATGTAGGTACCGTCAAAGAAATTGAAATTATCAGTGATACCACCGTACGGGTAACCATGATCATTGATAAGAAAGTGAGAAAATATATTAAACAGAATTCCATCGCCTCGGTAGGTACAGACGGTCTGATGGGCAATAAACTGATAAACATTAATTCCGCACCCGAGCCAGGGCCATCCGTTGAAGATAATAGCGTGATTCAGGCCCTCAAGCCAATCGAAACGGATGAAATGCTCAGAACATTAAATACCACCAATGAAAATATTGAAGGGATCAGCAACGATCTCAAAAAAATTACACAACGAATCGCCAACAGCAAAGGCATGTGGAGCCTGTTGTCTGATACAATTATGCTTACAGACCTTCAGGCAGCAGCGAAAAACATCCGAATGGCTGGCGCACAAGCTACAAAAGCAGGCGCAGAACTGACCGGCTTAATTGCGAAAACAAAAAATGGTGAAGGCCTTATCGGAACCATATTGAACGACACTACGCTGACCACCCAGCTAAAGAATGCACTCACCAACATTCATGAAGCCTCGGAAAAAACAAAAACAATGACGACTGAACTTAACTCGTTGGTAAGTCAGTTGAAACAGGGAAAAGGAACTGCAGGCACGTTGCTCTCTGACACATCACTTGAAAATCAACTTCGCAGAAGCATTTTGGAAGTGGAGCAGGGCACAGCCCGTTTCAACGAAAACATGAAAGCCATGCGCGAGAATTTTCTCTTCAAAGGATACTTTAAAAAATTAGAGAAAGAAGAAAAGAAAAACTGACATGAACCCGGAGCATAAAAAACAAATACTTGCCGCTGCTAAGAAACAGCATGAGTCTGTTATTCACGACCTCCGCCAACGCATTCAGGACATGCTGGCCACAGGCGGTGATGTGAATGAGCAAGAGTATGATAGTCAGCAACAAGCCATTCAATCTGAAACCACCACACAGGTAAATCTGCTGGCAGAACAACTGGAGTTTGCCAACCGTGAATTAGAGCAGCTTAACAAAATTGAATCATCTTTGCATTTACCGCACAACCAGGTACGGTTGGGTAGTGTGGTTATAACCGATCGCGAAAATTTCTTTGTTTCAGTAAGTGTCGAAAAATTTGAAGTTAAAGGAGAGCCGTACTTCGGACTATCCATTCACAGTCCTTTATTTAAAGAAATGGAAAACAAAAAAGCAGGGGAAAGCTTTTCGTACAAAAATCTAAAGTATTCCATCAAAGAAATATACTAACTCTGGGCCTCGCAAAATTCCTGCATCTTACCGTGATCAAAAAAGATTACGCAAGAAAAAATAAACTTAGTTATCTTATTATTTCATCGCAGCTTGAATCAGCCTCTGAAAATTGTCGCTCTCTGGCTGATTCGTTAAAAGTACCTCTCATCATCGTACCCTCAACTTCTGATCATGCGGCTTAATGTAACTGTGATAAAAACTATTAACTTGCCGCCCAAATTTTAGAACTACAGGCTTTATCGCCTTCAAAATCTTATTTCTATGCAAATTACAAAACACAAAGTAGCGGCTATACACTATACGCTCCGCAATAATGAAGGTACAGTCATTGACAGCAGCGAAGGCCGAGATCCTCTCTACTATTTACATGGAGCAGGCAATCTCATTCCGGGAATGGAAGAAGGACTTGAAGGAAAAGTAAAAGGCGATAAGCTCCAATTAAAAATTGCTCCCGAAAAAGGATATGGTAAGCGGGATTTCCAATTGGTGCAGGCTGTGCCCCGCACATCATTTGGTGGTGCCGAAGTAAAAGTAGGCATGCAATTCCAAACCAATCGCGGTGAAGTGGTAACAGTTACTCAAGTCGGGCTTGACAAAATTACCGTAGATGCCAATCATCCCCTGGCAGGTGTTGAACTCAATTTTGCAGTGGAAATTATGGAGGTGCGGGAAGCTTCAGCAGAAGAAATTGCTCAC
>JAKEEN010000289.1 GCA_022616575.1 Flammeovirgaceae bacterium | reverse complement strand
CGCAAGGCTCCGGCTGAATAATTACCGTTACCTACAATAAGGGCCAATCGCTTTTCTTGTGCGACTACCTGGCTCGCCAGCATCGCAAGGAATATGAGGCAATTGATTCGCATAGAGGTATCTGATTACACGCATTAGACTCAGAAAGCGTTGGTTTAGATTAATCCGGAATGTAAACTTTAGGAAACCTGTTGTTTTTTTTAAAAGAATTGGCATTTACGCATTCAACTTATTAGCTAATGACCCACCCCCTGCCTAAAGGCGGCAGGCAGGCTACACCCCATCCGAAGGAGGGGATTATTGAGGTTTTCAACTCAAAAACCGTCCTCTGCTTTCTTCTCCTCATCTTTCTTTTTCGCTCCCTCTGTACCAGAACTCAGGTTATAGGGCACATCAATGCCATAATATTCTTTTCGAAAGCGATTAATAAATACAAGTGTCTCATCTTCGCTGCCGGGTGCAAAAACCATTTCGCCCGCCTTGGCTTTTCCTGAATTTGTTTTCTTAGAGATGATCGTGTTGAATTCCTGGCTTGATGAATAACACAAGAGTCGATTATCTTCAAAACCAAAATAATACCAAGCCTCAGGCGATGCTTTGATGAATAGATTGAACACCGGGCCTCCATCCTCGTTCTTCTTTACTTCTAAAAAGCCTTCAAACGCTCCGTTAATATCATTACGGCCAATATTTGATAAACCCAGTTTGCCTTCGCTATAAAATGCTTTTTGCTTTGGCGACCATTTTAAATTCACATCGGCAAAGGTGAGTGGTTTGGCTGTTTCGCTTATTGTTCCCAACGAAACATATCCTTGTGAACTTTTTTCCTCAAAAGCTTTAGCTGTTTTCTCCCCTACAATGTCTGCAATCTTATAGAGCAATTCTGTTTTATCACCCAAGCCTTCATCGGCACCTTCATTCTTGATTACTTCCTGAATTGTGCGGGCCATTTCATCAAAGGCAGTAGGCGGAATGTTGGGTGAGATCATAATGAAATTATTCATCTGGATTTCACTATTCTGCAGGTTGCCCTGGCCAATGGTGGTAGCCTGTACATTAAAATCCTTATTACCATAGAAAAGATTCACCGGCCCTTCAAAGCGCACCTGCATGGTTTCATCATTGTAAGCGAACACTTTGCCCGATAATTTTTGGCCTGCTGATTTTTCAGGGTCTTCTATCTTATACTCTTTAGAGTCTTTATCGTAAAAGAGTTTACCACTCGGCAAGAAGAAGTCATCGTCTTCATCCGCTTTCTCATTTAAGAAAGAGATGTACAATTCATTATCTGCGGCCCTGAAGTGCAAGCCTGCATCTACTTTTTTACCCTCCTCTGAGACAGCGTTTTCGAAGTCGATATACACACCCGTTTCGTCACCAGTTTGCTTGTACTGAATCCAGGCATTATAGTTTTTGATTTTTTTGATATCAAGTTTTACAGCTCCATTAAGTTCCAAAGCCGGGCGGGTGGCGTACATCGTCATATCGCCCTTATAAAACATGCCTGCCCCCAATACCAACTTATCTGTTTCTGTTACCGATCCTGTTGCTACAGTCTGCTTTGCTGCGATGGATTGCTTTCTTCTTGATGAACGCTTCGTGCTGTCAATTTTCTCAACCGCTTCCAGATGGAAGTCAGTCATCTTGATAGCAAAAGTGTCATTCAAAAAGTTTACATACTGGTAGGTTGCGTACCCTGAAAATTCATTTCGCGAAATAACATCTACCACTCCTTCCGTTAGCCGGTGATACCCATTTAATGTATCGACAACAATGGTTGTATTTTTAAGGGTGCCGATTTTTGCATTCTCCAAAATTAATACCTCGTTATTCTCAGGTGTAATTTTAGCATCTGCCACAATGATGTATGGTATGCCACTCACTTTCAATTCCTGTTTCTTCAAATCATATTCAGCTTTCTCTGCATTGAACCGAAGGGAGTCAAGATCCTTTCGAGTGGTATAGAAGTAAGAGTTCTCAATGGGTACATCGGGACTTTTACTCATCACAATTTTTTGCGTGTTCAAGTCCCAGCGGGCATTGGGGATTGATGTTTTAAATTGAGCAAATGGAAAATCCAGGGCTGCCACTCCCTCCATTTCAGGACTGATGTCAGCATAATTTTGTTCCAGGTTGAATTTTAGCCGGATGTCCTTGCCATCCATTAGTGGTTTATTCGGATCTTCTGACTTGGCTACAAACTCTGCGTGACGTGCACCAAAATCAGTGGCTGTAAAATTCATGTCTTTTGAAATCAATTCCGTGCCACGCGTATCAAGTTTTCCCGAACCTTTTACCCCTGCTTTCGACACCACCACATAACCTGTGAGTTGTGCCGTTGAATCATAAAAATTAAATGGTGTACTTAAATTCCGAATACGCATCTGGTCTTTCTTGGGATACCACTTCATTTGGAAATCAGAGACTGAGGCATCAGGAAAAACTACTGCGCCAAATTGTTTTTCAGATAGTGTTGCTCTTGGCCCCCTGGCAATTACGGAATCAGGATAATAAACAAAATCAGGTGATTGAACGTTGGCCGCCAAATAGG
>JAKEEN010000288.1 GCA_022616575.1 Flammeovirgaceae bacterium | reverse complement strand
GTTGATTGATTTGAATTAGCGGTATAAATATTCCCGCCATAGATTATCAAATCTGCTGTTACCTTCTTTGAAGAACAAGCGGAGCCAAAAAGCGCGACTATAAATGCGTAAAGAATGAAAGCTTTTCTCATCTCAAATTTGGTTTTTGTAATGTTAATAAATTTTAGTTGAGAATTTCAAGGTTATCTTTGCAGGATAGGTATGAGAGAACGCTTAAAATTAATGGGATGGATGGGCCTTTACTGGCTTTGTTTCTTTGTCGCGGCAAGAACTGCTTTCCTATTATACAATCATGAACTTGCTACAAAGTTAAACGTACCTGAGATTTTCAAAATCTTTTTCAATGGGTTGAAAATGGACTTAAGCATGACAGGATATTACCTGGCATTAGCGGGATTAATTTTTACAGTTTCATCCGTTGTTCAAAGTAAGTGGAATGGATATGTGCTAAACACGATCACATTTATATACTTACTCTTTTGCTCCATTATTATCACCGTTGATATGGAGCTTTACCGGCACTGGAATTTTCGAATGAATACAACACCGTTGTTTTACATTGGTTCGGAAGCTGCCGGAAGCGTAAGCCCCCAGGTTATAGGCAGGTTGGTTGTTATCCTGATTCTTTTCTTTGGAGTAAGTTCATTTATTTACTATCGATTCATCGTTAACCGGGTAGTAGAGCTTCCAAAACCAAGCGAAAAGAAGTCGGCCCTGGTTTTATTTCTTACCGCGGCCTTGATGTTCATCCCGATTCGCGGAAGTTTTACAGTAGCACCCATGAACACAGGTTTTGTTTACTTTCATCCCACAAATCCCTTTGCTAATCATTCGGGTATCAATGTGATTTGGAATTTTTTGAACAGTGTGCGTAAAGGAAAAAACATTCAATACCCCGAAAATTTCTTTGATCGGACAGAAAGTGAAAAACTCTTTAATTCACTATACCCAAAACAGGATTCTACATTTAGAATTATTGATGGGAAACCAAACATCCTGCTGATTATATTAGAAAGCTTTACCTCTGATGTGATTGAACCTTTGGGCGGTCGGCCAACCATTGCACCCACCCTGAATAAACTTTGCAGAGAAGCAATTTTATTTGATAACTTCTTTTCAAGTGGCGACAGAACCGATAAAGGCATTGTGAGCATTCTCAGTGGCTACCCGGCACAACCACAGACCTCTATAATTAAATTTCCTGCAAAGACCCAGCATCTCCCTTATTTACCTCTTGAACTATTGAATCAAGGTTATCGCACTTCATTTACCTATGGCGGTGATGTTGATTTTGCCAATTTCAGATCGTACTTAACACAGGCCGGTTTCGAGCACATTACTACCATCGATGATTTTGACGATGAAATCAATATCTCAAAGTGGGGTGTTCACGATCATTTTGTTTTTGAGCGTGCTAAGCACGAGTGCGACACTGCTACTAACCCATTCTTTAAAGTGATACTTACACTGAGCAGTCATGAACCTTTTGATGTTCCTGATCATAAATTCTTTAAAGGTTCTGACGATGAATCGCTATTTCTCAATTCGTGTCATTACACTGATAGCTCATTAGGAGTCTTTATTGAAAGTGCAAAGAATACCGATTGGTGGAAAAATACATTAGTGGTAATTACAGCTGACCACGGCCATCGGTTGCCCGGCCATAAGGAACTTAAGGACGATCGAAGGTTTCGAGTGCCTCTTTTGCTTGCTGGTGGTGTAATTAAGAAAGACTCTGTGATTCACACCTATGCGAATCACACAGACATAGCAGCCACCCTGCTAAGTCAAATAAATACATCCGCGAAAGATTTTCGGTTTAGCAAAAATATACTGGGCAGTCCGGTTGTTTCGTTCTCAGCTTACTATTTTAATGATGGTTATGGCTTTATGCTGCCAGGCAAAAAGATTGTGTACGATAATCCGGGACAGCAATTTCTCACCGAGGAAAATGCGGATGATGACGATATAAAGTTGAGCAAAGCCTATCAGCAAATCTTGTACAGCGATTACAATTCAAAAGAGTAGAGATGAAAAAAGCAATGATATTAACAATTGTGATCCTCTCATCGGCACAGATCACAACGGCACAAGAATTCGGGCTTTCCTTTTCTTATTTCTTACCAAAGAATGGTTATTTCTCTACGCCTATCAGTCCTTTTTCGATTCGTGGCCTTGGAGTCAACCTCAACAAGGTAATGGCGCTTGAAATGGGAGTCTCGCTGTATCGAATGTCGGGGCTTAATTTGAAAGATCTTCCGTTTGAAAGCAAAGACCCGCTCATCGGGCCTAACTTTACAATCTTCGTTCCTGCCGAATTGGTATTCCAGTTCCCAACAAAGAATTTTCAGTTTGATATAAAAGGAGGTGGGTTCTTCTTCTATGCGTTTGATAATAAAATTAATTATGGAAATTTTGACAAAGCTGTTCAAACGTTTAGGTCGTGGGATGTTGCCAACAGTGATTTAGATTTCAAAAACCATCCCGGTTTCGGTTGGCACACAGGTTTAGAACTCACCGTTTATCCGTCCAGTCAATTTGGTATTTCGTTGGAAGTAAATTACTTAATGGGTCAGGCTAAGTTTCCGTTAGAAGGTACGCATACATGGGCAACAATCTCATCTCCTGCCACATCCGAGCAAGCCAGTTATCCGGATTCAAAAATTGATTTCACCGGTCTGGAAGTTTCGCTGGGAGTGATTTTAAATTCGGGCGGTGGTGGAGGGTCTCAGAAAAAGAAACGCAGGTAAACGCATCGTAACAAAAGCATAAAACTCTCATAACCATTTCATCGGGGTTATAGTCGTATTTCGCGACAAACACATTTACCCCATGAAAAAACTTCTTACTCTACATTTATTTGCTGCCATGATATATCTGTCATCATGCAGCGATGAAGACACACCGGCAACATTGAATGAAGACCCTTCTACTTTTAGCGAAGTGGGCACTACCACATTGGTTGGTGGAGAAGGTGCCGCTGAAATTTCTGCTTACGATCCACAGACCAAGCAACTGTTTGTTGTTAATAATGCGGGGTCGTCAGCCATCGATGTTGTTGATATATCCGATCCTGCCAACATCTCCATGGTTGATAATATTGACGTAAGCTCTTATGGTGGCGGAGTGAACAGTGTAGTCGTAAAAAACGGATTATTAGCTGCGGCCATTCAAGCTACTACCAAAACTGATAATGGCAAGGTCGTTGTTTTTAACACGAGCGATTTAAGTGAGAAAGCTGTAATTAATGTTGGCGTCTTGCCTGACATGGTTACTTTCAGTCCGGATGGCTCTTTCATTTTATCTGCCAATGAAGGAGAACCCAATGATGACTATACCATTGATCCAATGGGATCTGTTTCAATCAT
>JAKEEN010000287.1 GCA_022616575.1 Flammeovirgaceae bacterium | reverse complement strand
CCTATTTGTGCGAAAATAAGTTTTCCCTTCAAATTCAATTTTGGTAAGGGTTGATACCGAACAATTCCCACAACTTCCTTGAAATTAGCTCCCAACGGATGCGCCAGCGGCTGGTGAAACGATGAATAATTACCGTACTGAGTGTGATGGGAATACGTATAAGGCTTTACCATATTTATTTCTCCCTGCACATCCAGGTTAGAGACGCCAAAGACATCGATATATTTTAACCCTCCCTGAATGCCAAATTTATTTGCCCACCATCCATTACCTGCCTTGAGGTTATCCAATAAAAATTCATCAAACACAAGCTGGCCGTAGAGTTGAACTGAACGCGCTATATTCCATTTAAAATCCGCGCCTAACAAAACATTATCGCTACTTCCATTCTGATGCTCAACAGCCCGGTAAAAAATTATTGGGTTCAGGTATGAAGGATCGAACTGACTTGAGTCTGTCGCTTTATAAACAACCGTTTCAAACACTCCGATGTTTAACTTCTTGCCAATGTTCACACTGAGATGGTGGGTGGCAACATATTTATTCGGATAAAGGCCACCTGGATTGGCAGTGACTCTGTTTGTCATAAACAAATAGTTCAGCTTCCATACCTGCACATTGCCTTTCAAAAACAACGAAGGAGGGGCATTGTCTGAAAGGATTAAGGAACGATATCCGTTGCCAATTGAAAAACGATCGTAACCAAATTGAATATTGATGTGCCGGGTGGCATTAAAAAAAATGGAACCTCTTGCATGCAAGAAATCAACACCTTTATTGTCTTTAAAAACTTTCCAGAAGCCTTCATGGGGCACCACCCCATTTTCTGCTACATAATCCGTCACATACGATGGAAGCTGAGCCTGGTTATCTGACAGATAGCTATAAAATCCAACCTTTTTATCAATCATCCCCCTCACTTCCACACCTCGTGTATTTATAAAAAGCGCTTCATCAAGTTCAGAATCCTGACCATACCCAACGTATAGCACTGGGTTTACATGCAGGTTAAAATCAGGTTCCTGAACATGGAAGAAATCTGTCTTTTTACGATAGAAGTGTCTTAGTACCGGCTTCTCAGCATTGCTTGACTCCACCCCTGACCATTCCCAACTATCATTTAAAAGGTACTCCTGGTTAAACTGATCAGATGCTGAGGTGTAGTATCCATCCTGGCTGAGTGAATCAACAAAGGCAACGATGGCGGCTCTGTTGTAGGGCTTAATAGCACTAAATATCTGTGGGTAAATCTTCCCTGCCTTTACCTCATAGCGATCGATCCAATGATGGTAATCTTCATTAAGAGGAACCAAAACACTTTGGCCAAAGGCACCCGCAGGAATTAATAAAATTATCAGGAAGGAAACTCTCATGAATGTTGAACTAAGTAGTCTTCGGGTTTTAGGGCAAGGTCTGGAAATTCTTTGAGAATTTGTTTGTCGTAGGTAATGAGTTTGGTGTTCAGCCTTTTTGCCAGGACAATAAATTCACAATCATACGATGAACAGGTGCAGTTCATGATAGCCTCTATAATTTCCATCGATGCGATTTCATGTTCGCCACCGGCAGTCAATTTTTGCGCAAATCCTATTACCTCCAAAATTTCGGCAAACGTGATAAGTTCCTTTCTGTAATAGATTGATATGACATTCAGAAACTCACTCTTCCAAAGCAGGGGGACCTGCCACATGGGATCCTTTTGATAAAGTAACCTGATGATTTTGGAATGCTCAGTCTGAAATGTCAGGTAAGCAATGATATTTGTATCAACAACAATCAAGGCCTGCCCTCATTAATGGCCTTGTCAATTTCCCCGGCTGATAGTTTCCCGCGTTTTGCAATGCGCTCTCTAAACTCATCCAGTTCCTTCATGAGGTCTTGGGGCTCTACGGCTGCCGTTCCCACACTTTTTTCCAGTGTATTAATAATCTCACTATTCAGGCTTCTATGCCGATGTTTGGCGATTAGCTTGAGTCTCTTATACAGTCGATCGGGTATATTCTTTATAGTGATTGTTGCCATAACGGTTCCATTTCGGAACCAAAATACAACTCAAAAAGTTCTGGGTCAAATTTGCCCCAATCATTGATTTTACCCTCCCAATCCTTATCTTTGCAGTCCTTTTTAGGGAAAAAGACAAAATTGATATGAAAAAAGGTATTCATCCAGACTATAAAGAAGTGGTTTTCCACGATTTATCGAGCGATTTCAAATTTTTGACCCGCTCTACCATCAATTCAAAAGATAAAGTGAAGTGGGAAGATGGTAAGGAATACCCACTTGTTAAAATAGAAATCAGTTCGGCTTCGCATCCATTCTTCACCGGCAAGAAATTGTTTGTGGATACTGCTGGCCGTGTTGAGAAGTTCAAGAGCAAGTACACCAAGAAAGCGTAATTATTACTTCTTCATATTTCTTAGCGAAAGTCCCCGGTCCTCGGGGACTTTTTTATTGTCCGGCTTCGCCTAATTTTGACACATGAACCTGATTCTCTTTGACGATCCCGCTACGCGCATTAATCTCCTTCCTTTTACTTTCACCCGGCCCATTGCAACCATCAGAGTTGGGATTTTAACCATTGTAGAAAAATGGGAGAAGTGCCTTCAGGTATCTGCCTCATTCCTGACCGATCCTTATCTGCAAAAGAAGTTTCCACTGAAGGCCAGTCATGATAATCTGTTCGTAAACAGTTCGTGGTGTCCAACCACAGAAGCAGTGCAGGTAGTATTAAACTTAAAGCAAGGTGAATTGCTTTCGCAGGATGGTATCATTCTGGCGTGGAGAAGCCAGGAGACTACACTTCCTTCAGGTTCAGCAACTCCTGTTAACTATACTGGTTCCATCACACTCATTAACCAGGTTTGGAAAATATTTCAGGAAAATGCCAGTCAGTTAAAATTTGATTTTGCTTTGCTCACAAAAGGAAGAAAATCAGCTGGAGTTAATGACAAGCATACCGTTGTTTATAACGACCAAGGTATTTTTATTGAGGAAGGCGTTCAGGTTCGTGCAGCTGTTTTAAATGGAGAAGACGGCCCCATCTATCTCGGAAAAAATTCTGTAGTTCAGGAAGGAGCGCTCATCAAGGGACCCTTCGCTTTATGTGAAGGTTCTTATGTGAATATGGGCGCGAAGATGCGTGGTGACACAACGATAGGCCCACATTCGAAAGTAGGTGGTGAAATCAGTAACTCGTTGATCTTCGGTTATAGTAACAAAGCTCACGATGGTTTTCTTGGTAACTCCGTAATTGGTGAATGGTGTAATTTGGGCGCTGATACAAACAATTCAAACCTGAAAAACAATTACGAACCTGTAAAGCTGTGGAATTATGGCAAGGGTGGTTTTGTAAATACTGGGTTACAATTCTGCGGACTGATTATGGGTGATCACAGCAAATGTGGAATCAATACGATGTTTAATACAGGAACAGTTGTTGGTGTGTCCGCGAATATTTTTGGCGATGGGTTCCCGAGAAATTTTATTCCTTCTTTTTCGTGGGGAGGCGCCAGTGGTTTTAGTACTTATCAACTCAATAAAGCATTTGAAACAGCTGAGCGGGTTATGGAAAGAAGAAACATCAAACTCGAAGAGGCCGACAAAGAAATTTTGAGCCAGGTGTTTGAACTCACTGCTCAATATAGAATCTGGGACAAAAAAACTTAAGTTCATAAACACCAAAACACATAAACACTTAAGCACCATCAGTACATCAACACATTAGCACATCAACCATGCGATTTAGCGAAGTTCCAGGCTCAGAAGAATTGAAAAAAGTGCTAATTGATCAGGTTAAGCAAAATCACATTGCCCATGCCCAGCTCTTTGTTGGCGCTGAAGGCGCATTGAGTCTTCCACTGGCTTTAGCGTATGCTACCTACTTACATTGTCAGAATAGAGGGAACGATGCGTGTGGTGTTTGTGCGGCTTGCAGCAAAAATCTCAAATTCATTCATCCCGATACCCATTTTGTTTTTCCGATTAGTAACATCAAGAACGACAAGGATGAAGATAGGTTTAAAGCAGAAATACTAAAGAGCTGGCGCGCCTTTCTTATTGAACAACCCTTCGGTAATTTAAATGACTGGGTTAATTATTTTGGGGGGGAGGATAAGCAGGCTCTCATTTCTCGGGAAGAAAGCCGGGAGATTATTAAAACCCTCTCGTTAAAACCTTTTGAAAGCCCGGTAAAGGTTATGATCATCTGGCAACCTGAATTCATGCACCCTTCGGCTGCCAATGGCATTCTAAAAATATTGGAAGAACCTTCTCCGCACACATACTTCCTTTTAGTCTCGAATGCTGCCGAACGATTATTACCCACCATTATTTCAAGAACTCAGATTGTAAGTGTGCCCTTGCTTCAGGACGAAGAAGTTGTTAAGCACCTCATAACACATTATCAACTTGAGGAGAAAAAAGCATCTCGCCTGGCACAGCTTTCAGAAGGCAATCTGAATATGGCTATTCGCCTGCTTGGTAATGAGGAGGACAATAATACAAGGATCTTTATTGACTGGATGCGGGCCTGCTACGCGCGTAAAGTTGGCGATCTGGTGACTATGTCTGAAGAATTCCATCAGTTGGATCGGCT
>JAKEEN010000286.1 GCA_022616575.1 Flammeovirgaceae bacterium | reverse complement strand
CTGCAAATGCAGAAGAAAAAAATAGTTGATGACCACGAGATCAAAAAAATATATCGGATTGCCCAGCCACGCGATTTTGAAAAATTAGAAGAAGTAAAGAAACGTGAACTACCCACCCTGTATCGATGCCGTGAGATTATTCGCGACATGAAACTGAACATGAAATTATCGGATGTTGAGTTTCAGGCTGACAATACCAAAGTTACTTTTTATTACTCTGCTGATGATCGGGTAGATTTTCGTGAATTGATTAAAGTCCTTGCTTTAGAATTTAAAGTAAGGGTAGAAATGCGTCAGATCAGTTTGCGTCAGGAGGCAGGCCGCCTTGGCGGGATTGGTGTTTGCGGACGTGAGTTGTGTTGCTCGACATGGCTTAGTGATTTTAAAAATGTAGCAACCAGTGCAGCACGCTATCAAAACCTTTCTCTCAATCCAAGTAAACTGTCAGGACAATGCGGCAGGCTGAAGTGCTGTTTAAACTATGAGTTAGAGACTTATATGGAGGCCCTCCAGGATATTCCTAAAATTGAAATGCCTTTGTTAACTGAAAAAGGAGAAGCAACGCTGCAAAAGACCGATATCTTTCGTAAAATCATGTGGTTTGGATATAGGGAAGAAAACACCTGGTATCCCCTCAATGTAAATCGTGTGAATCAAATTCTTCAGATGAACAAGGCTGGGCAAAAACCTGCTACCTTAGAAGAAGATAAAGTAGCTGAGAAAGAGTCCATCTCTACGCTCAATCGTGATCTTGAAACCATGGATGAGAAGTTCAGGAACAAATCGCGCAAGAAAAAAAATAAAAAGCGCAGGGGCGGCAATCGCAACCCCAATCAAAACAACCCACGCAATCAGCCTTCATAGATCAATGACAAGCCGGTTTAGCCAAGTCCTTTTATTTATTTTCATTCTTTCAACATCGTGCGACTCATCAAGAGTTTACGAGAACAATACTGATTTTAAGAATCAAGAATGGTTGGTGAATGATTTACCAGAATACGGGTTTTATATTGCCGATACCGCTCAGTATAATCTGTACTGCAACCTTCGCAACAGCAGTGCTTACCCAAACTCGCGGTTTTTCTTTATGTATTACCTGCATGACTCTACTGGCAATGAATTAAAAAAACAGCTTGTCTCCTCCTATTTATTTGACGCCAAAACAGGAAAGCCATTGGGAAGCAGCGCCATGGGAGATATCTATACACATCAAATTGAATTGTTGAAAAACCACCAGTTTGATTCTCCAGGTTATTACAAAATAAGACTGGAGCAATTCATGCGCACAGACACACTGCAAGGTGTACTCTCTATCGGTTTGCGGGTGGAAAAAGTTATAGCAGAAAAATAAAAAAGCATGTCTTTCGACATGCTTTCTCTAAAGAATTAATAATCTAAAGAATTAATAATCTAAGGTCACACGGAAGCAGGAACTGCTTTCTTTTCTGTTGAATTATCAAAGTCTAATACAATAGGTGAAGCAATAAAGATTGAAGAGTACGTTCCCACACCAATCCCGATAAAGAGCGCAAACGAGAATCCTCTCAAAACTTCACCTCCAAACAACAACAATATCACCACCACAATTAAGGTTGTGCCTGATGTAATCAATGTACGGCTTAATGTGCTGTTGATCGCATCGTTGAAAATTTGCTTTCGGTCATGCGAAGTTCCTAATCCCAAATACTCACGGATTCGGTCGAAGATAATTACGGTGTCGTTAATCGAATAACCGATAATGGTAAGAACCGCAGCAACAAATACCTGGTCAACTTCAAAGCTGATTCCAAAAGCCCGTGCAATGGCAAATGCGGCAAACACAAACATGGTGTCGTGCACAGTTGCTACAATGGCCCCGATACTGTAAGTCACTTTTCTAAATCTTATTAAGATGTAAATGAAGATACCAATCAGCGAGAATAAAGAGGCCTTCCATGCCGAGTCTTTGATATCGTCCGCAACGGTGGCGCCAACTTTAGATGAACTTCCAATGATAAAATGCTGGTCATCCAGTTGACTTTCATTTTCGGCAAATTTTTTACCGCTAAATGATTCGATTCCACCAATTAATGAGCTCTTAACTTTTTCATCAGTTGCATCTGAGTCATCATCAATCAAATAGGAGGTAGTAACTTTTACCACATTGTTACTTCCATATGTTTTTACCTCTGTACCGGCATTTTGAAAAGCATTGCTCAGGGCAACTTTCATATCCGTGGCCACCACCGGTTTGTTGAATGAAACTATATACGAACGGCCTCCTTTGAAATCAACTCCCAAATTCAATCCCTGGATAGCAATTAACACCACCCCGATCAAAATGATAACGCCAGAAATAATGTAATTGAATTTTCGCATCCCTATAAAATCAAACGTTCTGCGCTTACGCACCAAAGTTGATATTGGTGTTTCAAAAGAAATTTTACTTTCATCCCCTTTACGCACCATCCATTCAACAATCACTCGTGATATATAAACCGCTGTGAAAAATGAAGAAATGATACCCACCATCAAGGTAATACCGAATCCCTTTAACGGCCCTTGTCCAAGAATAAACAAGAAAACAGTTGTAATTAAAGTAGTTATGTTAGAGTCAAAAATAGTTGTAAAAGCACGCTTATACCCTGTGTTGATTGCATCACGCAGCTTGCGCCCATGACGCATCTCTTCTTTAATACGCTCAAAGATCAGCACATTGGCATCCACTGCCATACCCATAGTTAACACAATACCAGCAATGCCCGGTAACGTGAGCGCTGCATTAAGCTGGGCAAGAATTCCAAGAATGAAGAAGATGTTAAACAACAAAGCGATGTTAGCAACCATGCCACTGCCTGAGTAATAGGCAACCATGAAAATGACAACAATGGCAAGACCACAGGCCATCGAAAATAACCCTTGATTTTGAGCTATCTTACCAAGTGTAGGGCCAACAATAGCTTCTTCTACAATTTTTGTCGGAGCGGGTAATGAACCGGCCTTTAAAATATTGGCTAAATCTTTTGCTTCATCAATGGTAAAGTTTCCTGAAATCTGTGAATTACCATTGGGGATTTCTCCATTTACTGAAGGTGCTGAATACACGGTATTATCAAGCACGATGGCAATGCGCCCCTTTGGTGATCTATTGGCCGCATCGGCAGTCATCTTTGTCCACGTGCGTGTACCAACGGCATTCATCGTCATGCTTACTGCGGGGCGCGCATACTCGTCCAAATCCTGGCGCGCATCATTAATTACTTCGCCTGTTAATTTTGGTTTGCCCTGGCGGCCGATGTCTAAGAAATATAATTCAATGGCTTCACCGGTTTTATAATTGTTATCTGGTTTGTTCGCCCAGTACACTCCTACATTGCGAGGTAACAGGTTACGAATTTCTGCCCGTCTGAAAATTGAATTGATCTCAGCGGTATCTTTTAAATCATAACGGAAAGTGCCTGGAGGATTACTTTTGGCAAATAGCGGAGACACATTCATATTCTGAAGAGAGTCAAGTCCCTTCGCTGAACTATCGGTAGCCGTTGAAAGTTGTTTTTCCAATTCTGAGGCAGCAGAGTCTTTTGTTGCTGGTGTTGACAGTGCCTTGGAGAGATCATTAGCGGATGAAGCTTCAGTACCGTTTGTCAGAGCGGCCTTTGATTTTTGTTCATTCACTAATAAATCATTGATGGCAATGAATGAAGTATTGAGTGTATTGTACTCAACTACATCCCAGAACTCAAGACGCGCAACACCCTGCAACAATTTGCGAACACGCTGCGGGTTATCAGCACCCGGAATTTCAATTTGAATTCTTCCGGTGCCAGGCAAACGCTGGATGTTTGGTTGTGACGTACCAAACTGATCGATACGATTTTTAAGAATGGTGTATGAGCGGCCGATGGCGCTTTCTACCTCAGCTTCTACTACTTCAATTACTTGTTCGTCAGTATCGCTTACATTGATGCGGCCACGTGTTGATGCGTTAGCAAAAATAGATGCGAGTCTTTTATCTGGATTTGATTCCTTGAACGATTCGAAAAAAAGTGTAGTGAACGATTCCTGACTGTTACGCTGCTTTAACCGTGCATCGGCTAAAGCCTTAATAAATGATGAGTCCTGTGCATTGCCGCTGAGTCCGCGAATAATATCTACCGGAGAAACTTCAAGTGTTACGTGCATTCCGCCCTGCAAGTCAAGGCCAAGACTAAGCTCGTTATCCTTTACTTCTTTATATGTAAACTCAGCCCCAAATAGATTATACACCGGCTTGTTCCAAACCGAGTCTAAGTAGTTTTGTTTCTTGCCCAGGTTCACAATACCTGAAGCATCTGTGGCATACGCGATAGCATCTTGTTGCACACCCCTCGACACAAACGTGAAAGAGAGATAGTACAAACAAAGCGCTGTTACGATTACCGTGAGTGTGATAATAAAACCTTTGTTTTGCATACTATATTAATTTGAAAATTTGATGATTTGGAAATTTAAGCTGTCAAGTCTGAGCGGAGTCGAAGACTGACTAAGCGAAATCAGGTCTGCTTGACCTTAAAAATTTAGGGAGCGTTAGGTGATATAATCACCTGCAACAAGGTGCTGAAGAACTTTTGTAAAAGAGGTGCCGACACATTGACCACTTCTTCAGACTTCTCTGCAAAGAAGAATTCTGTGATGAATGAAAAGTCGTGTTGGATTTCTACAGCCGTTGACGTGGGTAATGAAAATGACGGAGCCGAAATAAATTGCCGTTCTTCGCCTGAGGTTTCGGTTTTCGCTTTTTCTTTTAATTGAACAGCCTCAAAAAAGAATACCTGCGAAAAAACAACCGCTAGAGCCGTAAACAGGCCTACCACAAGTACAGCAAATCTAAATTTTTCGCTTTTCACGTTTTTTTTGAGAAGGGCAAAGGTATTGAATCGCTTGAAATTTACAAGCCTCCCATTCGGGTCTTTCTCATTAGACTGACAAGCCATTTAATTTGGCTTTTATAGCCAAAACAAGGGTTTCAAGAGCTTTTTCGAAGCGGGCATTGTTTGGCACCACTAAATCTGCCTGATGTTTTAAAGGCTCAATAAGGCTCTCATAAACGGGCATTACATGGTGATGATAGCGATAAATTACATCGCTGAGATCATACCCGCGTTCTTCATTATCCCTGATAATTCTGCGGCTGAGTTTAATATAATCTTTTGCCTCGATGAAAACTTTTAGGTCGAGCTCCTGATCTATCTCAGTAAAATACTGAACAAACAATCCTTCAATAATGAGAATTTTAGCCGGCTTGATCTCAATTATAGACGGGGTTGCAGCCGGATTATTAAAGACATACTCCTTTAATATAACTGACTCACCCTTCTTTATTTTTTTGATATCTTCAACGAATCGGTCTTTTTCTATTGCTTCGGGTAGATCAAAATTTTTTACTCCCTGATTATCTTCCCGTTGCAGATGTCGCTCGCGGTAGTAGTTGTCTTGTGAAACAAGGCATAGTTCTGTTTCGGTAAAATGACTGGCCAGGCTTTTTAAAAAGAATGTTTTGCCAGAGCCACTCCCGCCCGTTATGCCAATGGTATAAATAGGTTTCACGCGCTCAAAAATAGAGATTACAGAGCATTGTTGGAAAGATATTCTGCAAGTTTCGCGATAGCACGAGCACGGTGACTGATTTGATTCTTTTCCGCAATAGTCATTTCGGCAAATGTTTTTGTGTACCCGTCCGGCAGAAAAACTGAATCATACCCAAAGCCCATTGATCCTCTTCTTTCTTGCAAGATTGTACCCTCAACAATTCCTTCAAACAATTGATGCCCCTGGGG
>JAKEEN010000285.1 GCA_022616575.1 Flammeovirgaceae bacterium | reverse complement strand
TAACAACCTATACGCAGGGCTGCCTGCCGATGAAGGCCGTGAAATGTTCAAACTCCCCGATGTAGTAAGTAAACTTGAGCAGAATAAATGGCTTGGCGACAAAAGCGGACAAGGGTTTTACAAGAAAGCAAAAAATGAAAAGGGTCAAACAGAAATTTTAACGCTTGACCTGAAGACGCTCGAGTACAAACCAAAGGCAAAAGCAAAGTTTGCCACCCTTGAAACCACCAAGACGATCGATAACATCAAAGATCGTTTCAAAGTACTATTAGCCGGGAAAGACAAGGCAGGTGATTTCTATCGCGACTGCTTTTACGGATTATTTCAGTATGCATCGAACCGCATTCCTGAAATCAGTGATGAGCTCTATCGCATTGATGATGCTGTGTGCGCTGGTTTTGGTTGGGAACTGGGCCCCTTTGAAACGTGGGATGCTGTCGGTCTTGAAAAATCAGTTCAGGTTATGGAAGCTGACAGTTATAAACCCGCTCCCTGGGTCTATGAAATGCTTTCCGGTGGAAACAAATCTTTCTACAAGGTGGAGGGTGGCCAGCGCAAGTATTATGACATCCCCACAAAGACATACAAAGTTATTCCAAGTAAAGAGGCCTTTATCATTCTCGAAAACTTGAGTGATAAAGTAGTTTGGAAAAATGCTGAATCGAAAATTACTGACCTGGGAGATGGTGTCATCAACTTTGCATGGCACAGCAAAAGTTATACGCTCGGCAGTTCGGTAATTGAAGGGCTTAATAAGGCCATTGACCTTGCAGAGAAAAATTATCGCGGATTGGTGGTAGGTCATCAGGGTCCGGATTTTTCTTTGGGTGCCAACCTGGGCATGGTATTCATGGTTGCCATCGAGCAGGAGCATGACGAGCTTGATTTTATGATACGGGCCTTTCAAAACTCAATGATGCGCGTTCGGTATTCTTCCATTCCCGTTGTTGTGTGCCCGCAAGGCCGCACACTGGGGGGTGGCTGTGAAATGACTATGCATGCAGATTTAGTTCAGGCCGCAGCCGAAACCTATATCGGCCTGGTAGAAGTAGGTGTGGGGCTGATTCCCGGTGGAGGAGGAACGAAAGAGTTTACGAAGCGTGTGAGTGATGCATTAGAAGAAGGCGATGTGGAATTAAATGCTTTGCAAAATGCGTTTATGAATATAGCTACCGCAAAGGTTGCTCTTAGTGCCGAAGAGGCAAGAGAAATGGGTGTGTTGAGAACGAAGGACAGGGTTTCCGTGAACAAAGACAGACAAATCCTGGATGCAAAAGCAGCTGTAATCGAACTCGCGGATGCAGGCTATACGATGCCGGTTCAATCAAAAAACATTAAAGTACAGGGAAGGACAGGTATGGCCTTGTTTGCCGCAGGTGTAAACGGAATGAAGATGGGCCGATTCATCAGCGATCATGACATGAAAATCGCGATGAAAATCGCTAATGTAATGTGCGGAGGCGACCCAAGCTATCCGCAGGAAGTAAGTGAGCAGTATTTACTTGATCTTGAACGGGAGGCTTTTCTTTCACTGCTCGCTGAGAAAAAGACGCTGGAGCGGATTCAAAGTATTTTGACGGGAGGAAAACCACTTAGAAATTAAATAAATCGTTGTTCGTTGATGGTTCTTCGTTATTCGAGTGACTGCACGAACAACCTAAAACGAATAACCAATAACGAATATGGATGCATACATCGTAACAGGGTTTAGAACAGGCGTAGGGAAAGCAAAAAAAGGAGGCTTTCGTTTTACACGTCCTGATGATTTAGCCGCAGAAGTGATCAAACATTTGGTAAAGTCAGTGCCAGGTTTAGAAAATAAAATGGTGGACGACCTCATTGTAGGCAATGCCGTGCCGGAAGCTGATCAAGGCATGCAGATGGGAAGAATAATTGCCCTGCTGGCGCTCGGCCTTGATACCCCCGGCATGATTGTGAACCGGTATTGCGGATCGGGAGTAGAAACAATCGCGATTGCCAGTCAGAGAATACAAGCCGGCCAGGCAGATGTAATCATTGCGGGTGGTACCGAGTCGATGTCGCTGGTGCCTGTTATGGGCATTAAGACTGCCCTCAATTATAAAATTGCTACGGAGAATCCGACCTACTATACAAGCATGGGACTAACGGCTGAAGAAGTTTCAAAGCAGTTTAAAGTTACCCGAGAGGAGCAGGATCAATTTTCATACGAGTCGCACATGAAGGCAGCAGCCGCCTGGAAAGAGGGCAAATTCAAAGATGAAGTGGTACCCATCACCGTAAAGGAAGTGTACGTTGATGAGAACATGAAAAAGAAGACACGCGAATTTGTTGTGGCAACTGATGAAGGCATTCGGGCAGACACTACGGTAGAAGGTTTGGCAAAACTAAAACCTGTTTTTGCTGCAGGCGGAACGGTAACTGCTGGAAACTCCTCCCAAACTTCAGATGGTGCTGCTTTTGTGGTTGTGATGAGCGAACGGATGGTTAAACAATTGAACCTAAAACCGATTGCGCGCATGGTAAGCTACGCAACAGCGGGGGTGGACCCGCGAATTATGGGTATTGGTCCTGTAGCGGCAATTCCCAAAGCGCTCAAGATTGCAGGTTTGAAATTAGATGATATCGATTTGATTGAACTCAATGAAGCCTTTGCAGCGCAGTCAATCGCGGTGGCAAAAGAATTGAACATAGACCGTAAAAAATTAAATGTGAATGGAGGAGCCATTGCTGTGGGTCACCCACTTGGTTCATCGGGTGCACGGTTGTCGGTGCAATTGTTTAATGAATTGAGAAGGCAGAAGAAAAAGTACGGTATGGTGACGGCTTGTGTAGGAGGAGGACAAGGAGTTGCGGGGATTTATGAGTTATTGAATTAGTTCTTCGTTAATGGTTGATCGTTGTTCGTATGAATGAGATTTTGTCATATCGTGAACTAGATGTTTGGAAGCAATCGCGTTTGCTTGTCGGAAACATTTACCAACTCACAAAGAAATTTCCTAAGGAAGAGCAATTTGGATTAACCAATCAAATGCGAAGAGCGGCTGTTTCTATTCCATCAAATATTGCTGAAGGATGCGGTCGAAATCATTACAGGGATTCGATCCAATTCTTTTTTGTTGCACGTGGATCACTCTATGAGTTGGAGACACAACTTATTGTTGCCGCTGATCTTGACCTTGTTTCGAGTGATGAACTGGAATTAAATTTAGACCAGGTTGTTCGGTGCAAAAAGCTCTTGAATGGGTTTATCAAATACTTTGAAAAACAAGCGAATAACAATCAACCAACAACGATCAACGAAATAATTGAACAATATGGAAACAGCAACACAAATTAAACAAGCTATCAAAGGAGGAGAATTCCTCATCAAAGAAACAGTAGCACACGAAATCTTCATTCCGGAAGAATTCAATGAAGAACAGCGCATGATCATGCAGCAGTGTAAAGATTTTTTAAATAAGGAAGTATATCCAAAGCTGGATGAAATTGACTCCATGAAAGACCCTAAACTTATGCCTTCTATTTTAGATAAGGCAGGCGAGTTGGGATTACTGGGAACTTCTGTGCCTCAGGAGCTCGGTGGTTTCGGAATGGATTTCAATACCACCATGCTCGTAGCCGAAGTAATCGGGGGAGGCCATTCCGTGGCAGTTGCATTGTCTGCACACACGGGTATCGGCACCTTACCGATTCTGTATTACGGAAATGAGGCGCAGAAGAAAAAATACATTCCGAAGTTAGCAACAGGTGAGTGGAAAGCTGCTTATTGTTTAACAGAACCAGATTCTGGCTCAGATGCTAACTCAGGAAAAACAAAAGCTGTCCTTTCTGCAGATGGAAAACATTATGTCGTCAACGGACAGAAGATGTGGATTACCAATGGTGGTTTCGCAGATATCTATGTTGTTTTT
>JAKEEN010000053.1 GCA_022616575.1 Flammeovirgaceae bacterium | reverse complement strand
TCGATATTGAGATGACGGGTTTTATTAAAGAATTCAATGGTCTGCGCAGAAGTATATCCTTGATTCGCATCAATCCGAATAACCATACTTTTACCAAACTGCTCACGAAGTTTTACGAGCCGTTCAATATCCTCTGCAAGATCTTTCCCGAGTTTTACCTTTAAAATTTTAAATCCCTGCTTCTGATACTCCCCTGCTTCTTTCACAGTCTCCTCAACATTTTTAATACCAATGGTATTCGATGTAGGCATTGCTGTAATCTTTTGCCCGAGGTACTTTACCAAAGGTACTCCGAGGTATTTCGTAAACACATCATACAGGGCAATATCTAAAGCAGCGCGAGCAGAAGGGTTTTTCGGGAATTTAATCCAGACTTCATATTGAAGCTGATGAATCTCACGGATATCGCGACCGATAAGAAACTCAATATTTTTTTCTTGCAGCGCTTCCAGACATTGAGAAAGATTTTCACCTACTACATATTCACTCGGGTTTCCCGAACCGATGCCGGTTGTTCCATCCGACAAGGTAATTTCCACAAAAGCATTTCTAACCTGATCAACCGTTTTGAAGGCAATGGTATAGGGTTTTGTATTACCCAGATCGGCAATCCAGACCTTTATGTCTTTTATTTTCATTTCTTCGTATTGATCAGTTTTTCGAAAACCGGAATTAATTTCTCTACGCCATCTTCCAATGGCAACACCACTGGAATTCCAAGCTCTTTCTCTTTCTCTTTCACATAGGCGCGAGCTTCTTCGGTGGTCATCTTGGTAGTATTGATAGTTAATGCCACTGTGTTTGCACCATAAATTTTAATCAGTTCAATTTCATCTTTCGGGTCAGCAATATAGGCGGGGTAAAAGTCCATGTCTTTATAATGCTTGCGCGGTGGATTGTGTTGTAGCACCACTGCATTCGCCTCTGCCGACAATATCCATTCTACTCCTGCCGGTCCGCTGGGATTTCTCAAGGATGATTGCCCTTCGATAAAAATAATATCCGGTCTTTCTTTCTCCCAACATTGTACAATAGCGTACTCCATTTCACCTGAGATAAAATCATTTAATGTAGAGTCGAAAATAAATCCATACTTCGCGCCTTGCATCCAACCGGTTTGTCCGGTATAAATCATTTCAGCTTTGTAGCCTGCTTTTCGCATCGCTTCGGTAAGAAACCGCGTAGTCGTGCGCTTGCCCATGGCACAATCGGTACCCAATACAGCCACTTTAGGGCACTTCACTTTTTGAATGCTTCCATTCCAGAAATGAAGGTCCTTAAATTTCTTCGGCTTGCGCACATCGATCATCTCCAACCCTTTTTGTTTTGCCAAGTCGGCCAACTCGGCATGATCAGAAACATAATCGTGCAGGCCATTCACTATACTTAAATTACTCTCCAGCGCCTCGCGCAGCATCAGCCGTAGTGAATCTGGAATAACACCACCCTTTGTGGCCACACCAATAACACAATACCTGGCCTTATCTTTTGAATGTTTGATAAATGAAGCAATCGAATCATAAATGGGAATGTTTCTCTTTCTTCCATCCAGCACTTCACCTGCATCGTTGCCTGACTGTTTATGGTCAATGACTGCCAGAATATTGAACCGGTCGGTACCTCTAATAAGTCCGTGAGCCGTTTTACCATTACTTGTATCCAGATAACCGGCCGTAAGAATGATGGCGTTACTTTTTTCCATACTCATTAAAGCACCAAAAATGGACAAAAAACCATTCTTTAAAAACAACCACTTCAAGCCTCTGGCCTGGATTTTGAGTAACTTTGGTAAATCCAAAATTGTATGAAAACCCCTGTCATTACTTTCATTTTGCTGGCTGGTCTTTCTGCGCAGGCTCAAACCCTGGTTGGTTCGTGGCAGGTTGTCAAACAGTCTTCTTGTCTTGAATCGAAAGTAGATGACCTGAGTAAAAAAGATGAGGATATGAAAGAATTACTTTCAGACTTTGGCACGATGTCCAATCGTACGCAACAAGTGGTCATGTTTAATGACAATCAAACAGGTCAGCAATCCACTAAAACCGTAAGAGAGAAGAAAGCAACAAACACAGTTAACTTCTTATACAAATACGATGGCAGCAATATTTACTTCCTTGATAAAAAATCCCGCACCATCACCAGCACCTTTACTGTTGAAAAACTCACCTACGATTCTTTAATCTACTCGAATTCGAGTCGTCCGTGCGAAACAAAAGTGTTAATCAGAATTAAATAGCTCGTACCTTTGCGCCTATGCAAGTAAGTCAAAAACCAACTCCCCTCTCCCCTGGGAGAGGGGTTGGGGGTGAGGCCAAGAAAGACATTCGAAAACTTAAGCTTGAAGACCTGAAAGCCTTCTTCACCGAACATGGTGAAAAAGTGTTCCGCGCACAGCAAGTATATGAATGGCTCTGGAAAAAATCGGTTAAGGATTTTGACCTGATGACTAATATCTCTTTGGAGACCCGTCAACTTCTCAAAGAACACTTCACCATCAATCATATTAAAGTAGATACCATGCAGCGCAGCACAGATGGTACCATTAAGAACGCTGTGAAGCTGCATGATGGATTGATTGTAGAATCGGTTTTGATTCCCACCGATGATCGTATCACGGCCTGTGTTTCCTCACAGGTGGGCTGCAGTTTAGATTGTAAGTTCTGCGCAACAGCTCGATTAAAGAGAATGCGCAATCTTAACCCTGACGAAATTTATGACCAGGTAGTCGCTATTAAGCAACAGGCTGATCTTTTTTTTGGAAGGCCGCTCACCAACATCGTGTTCATGGGCATGGGAGAGCCTTTGCTGAACTACACAAATGTTATTTCCGCTATCGACAAAATTACCTCTGAAGAAGGATTGAATATATCAAGCAAGCGCATCACACTCTCCACGGTGGGCATTGCCAAAATGATTATAAAAATGGCCGATGATAGTGTAAAGTTTAACCTTGCGGTTTCTTTGCACGATGCTATTAATGAAACGCGTTCATCCATCATGCCGATTAACGACAGCAATCCGCTGGAAGAACTTGCTGAAGCACTTAAATACTGGTATAAAAAAACAAAACGTAAAGTCACCTACGAATACGTTGTTTGGGACGGCATCAACGACAGTGTGGCACATGTGAATGCGTTGGTGAAGTTCTGCAAAATCATCCCTTCAAAAGTAAACCTGATTGAATATAATCCGATTGATGACGGCATGTTCAAGCAAGCCTCAGAGAAAGCCATTCAGCTTTATCAAAGAAAACTGGATGAAAACGGAATTATTGCGCGGGTACGCAGAAGTCGCGGGAAAGATATTGATGCCGCCTGTGGACAATTAGCGAATAAAACTTAATTCCGCTTTCATGCATCTGTGGGTTTTAGCAATCCATGATTTTCAAAAACCTGAGCTTATTCATTGCCTTGCAACTCCTCGCCTTTGTAAGTCTGGGGCAAACCCTCTACCGTGGTATTGTTGTTGACTCGACTACGATTTCATCACTTACCGGTGTTCACATAAAAAAGAAAAACTCTACCGACCTTGTAACCACCAATAATGCGGGCATTTTCACCATTTCGGCCAGGCCTACTGACACTCTCATCTTTTCTTATGTTAGTTACAAACCGCTAGAGCTTCCTCTGCTTTTTGAAGAAACCATACTTTTCATCCGGCTGAATGAGAATGTTAAGATATTGAATGAGGTTACCATTAAAGCCACAAGTTTGCAGCCTTCGAGTGTTTCTCGCAGTCCAAGAGCAATGCCGCGGCCCATGGCAGCCTCCGGTGCCGTTTATTCACCCTTTGAATATTTTTCGAAGCGACAGAAAGAAAAAAGAAAACTGTTAAAACTTATTCAGGAGAATGATAAGACAATTACCTACCTACAGGTGGTGATGGATGAAGAGATCAGGGAAAGTCTTATCAATGAATTTGACCTGACCGAAGCTCAGTATTACGATTTACTTGCCAAATTCAATCAGCAAAGCGCTTCTTTGCAATACTCGAAAGATCCCGGTGTCATAATTGATAGGTTAAAGGATTTTTTGAAAATGACCACGAAAAGATAAGGGGAGCTTATTTCTTGCTCGCGTTAAAGAGTTTTTCTTTCTCTTCTTTGGTCAGACTTTCGTAGCCGCCATCAGAAATTTTATCGAGGATGGCATCGATCTCATCTTGCGAAACTTTTGATTCCGTTGATTTAGCTTTCTTCTTTTTGAGATCGCTCTCACTTCGATAGGTTACTTTCACCTTCGGGCGGGGTTTCCATAAATCATTAAACCATTCGATAATGGCTGTGATCCATCCACCCCAGTTTACACCGGCTTGCAATTGTTTAAGATAAATAAAACCCAACAGCGCTCCACCCAAATGTGCAATGTTTCCACCCGCATTAGAACCCACTGATCCGAGAAAGGAAATGACAACATAAAAGGCTGCTATATATTTGATTCTTACAGGGCCAAGGAAAAGCAAAAAGAATGTGTAGTTGGGAAGTAGTGTGGCGGTGGCCACTACAACCGCATAAACTGCTGCCGATGCCCCTACCATGCCGGTAAACCCAGATCGCTCCTGATAATAAGGAACCAAGTTATACATAGCCAAGTATAATAAACCACCAGCAATGCCTCCTAGCACATAAAGGGCTGTAAGTTTTGCACTTCCTAAATATTCAACAAACAGTTTTCCGAACCAGTAGAACACCAGCATGTTAAACAGGATGTGGAAAATATCCCACCGGCTGTGGGCAAACATATACGTGATGAGGGTCCAGGGCCGGGTTAGGTACTCACCGATAGTTGGAGGAATTGTAAATTGATTATAGATGGCATCAGAAAACGCAGTGAACCCTGACACTTCACCGATTACGGAGATAATGCCAATAATCAAAAACAACGCAACGTTGATAATGATCAACTGAACGTGCGCATTGTTGGGTCGTTGAAATGCGTTTTTGAACTCCTCTAACATAGTCTACCCTAAAAATAACCACCCCCGCGCGAACGCCACAACTTTATCAGAATAAAGGCAAAAATAATTCCACCCAAATGCGCAAAATGGGCTACGTTGCCACCGAGTAACAAGGAAATCCCGAATAAAACAAAGACAAGGTATTTGGCTTTTATGGGAATAGGCGGAATGAGCAACTGAATCTCCATGTTGGGAAAAATCATCCCAAATCCCATTAATATGCCATAGACCGCACCGGAGGCACCCATCATAATTCCAAAGGTACCGATGCCAAAAAATAAATCGAGTGCCACGCTTAGCACACCCGCACCAATTCCGGTCACCATATAGAACAATAAAAAGCGTTGAGTACCCCAATAATGCTCAAGGATAGGCCCCATGAAAGCCAAGCTTAACATATTGAAGAAAATATGACCAAACCCTCCATGTGCAAACATATACGTGAAAAGCTGATACGGTTTAAAATATTCGGAGCGAACATTCCATAACGAGAGCAACTCAGTAAGATGTAGTGGGGCAATCTGCTGGCCAATAAAAACGATTACGTTGATGAAGATCAGGTTTCTAACTACCGGTGTGAGTCTGTTAAACATGAATACAATTTATTTTAAGGTCGATCGAAATAACTGCCAATTTTGTTCAAATCAAAAATAGTAAATGTTGGGCGGCCGTCAGGTGCAAAATTCGGGGTCTTGCAGGCAAATAAATTACCAATCAGGCTCTCCATTTCTTCACGTATCAACAGCTGGCCTTCTTTGATAGAAGCACGTTTTGCCAGCGCCCTGATTAAGTTTTCGCTTATTGGCAGGGAGAATTCCGATTGATTCATTTTGAATTGCTCAATTAATCCTTCAAACAATTCCTTTTCTCTTCCTACGGACACGTGCACCGGCACTCCCGTAACCAACAATGTATTTTTACCAAATATTTCGGCCCTGAACCCCAGCGCTTCAATTTCCTTCATCATCTCCATGACCAGTGCGAAGTCAGCAGCAGAAAATGTAATACTCTGCGGAAATAAACTTTGCTGGCTCTCACCGGCTGATGATTTCATTTGCGCCCCGAATTTTTCAAACAACACCCTCTCATGTGCTGCCTGCTGATCGATAATCATCATGCCTGCTTTTACCTGGCGGATGATATAGCGATGGTGCAGTTGAAAAATTATTTTTTCGGTTGATGCAGCCGATTCATCCTGGTTAATTGAACTCTCAAATCGCAAAGTCCTGGTTTCCTGTTGTGTGACCTCTGCTCCTTTGCGCAACACTTCTTCGTCAAAGAGTTTATCCCAATTTTTTAAGTTCGCTCTGTTAATAGTCTGAAACCGTTCTTCAAAAAAAGTTTCCTTCACATCCTGGGAAGTCTGTGAAAGTTTTGATACAATATTTACATCTGAGTGGAAGTCAATAGCAGGAACCAGGTTGTGAACCCCCAGGGCCTGTCTTACGGCTGATAGCACAATCGTATAAACAGTCCGCTCGTCATCAAATTTAATTTCCGTTTTTGTTGGGTGAACGTTTACATCAATGTGCTTCGGATCGATCTCGATAAACAGAACATAAAACGGAAAGCTTCCTTCAGGCAACAACCCTTCGAAAGCAGTCATCACGGCATGATTCAAATAATTGCTCCGGATAAACCGGTTATTCACAAACAAAAATTGCTCACCTCTTTTCTTGCGAGCCGCTTCAGGCTTACCCACATAGCCCGTTACTCTTATTGAAGTAGCGTCTTCTTTGCAGGCAGCTAATTGCTGTTGATAGGCTTTGCCAAAAATATTGACAATGCGCTGACCAATTTTACCTGCAGGCAAATCAAACTCCAGTACGTCATGGTTGATTAGTGAAAAGGAAATATGCGGATAGGCCAAAGCCAGTCGTTTAAATTCTTCTTCAATGTGCTGTAGCTCGGATGCATTCGACTTTAAAAAATTTCTGCGAGCCGGAATGTTATAAAATAGATTCTTTACACTAATGATGGTGCCCTTTTCGCAGGCCGCGGGCTCTTGTCGTTTTACATCCGATGCTTCGACTACCAGTAAGGTTCCTAACTCGTCTTCACCCTGGCGCGTCTTCATTTCCACCTGGGCTACGGCTGCAATTGAAGCCAGGGCTTCGCCACGAAATCCCATCGTGCGAAGGGTAAATAAATCCTCTGCTTTTCTGATTTTAGAGGTAGCGTGTCGTTCCAGGCTCATGCGTGCATCAATCTCAGACATGCCTTTGCCATCATCCATTACCTGGACAAGCGTTTTACCAGCATCTTTAATGATGAGTTTGATACTCGTTGCTCCTGCATCCACCGAATTTTCCATCAACTCCTTCACCACCGAAGCGGGCCGCTGCACTACTTCACCGGCCGCAATCTGATTGGCAATAGAATCGGGTAAAAGCTGGATGATATCAGGCATGGAAAAATTACGAACGCTTTTTCAAGCCTTTTAATTTTATGAAAAACCAAAGCGGCACAAGTACTACTAAGCCATAAGCAACCACCGACCCGAATTGAAGGTATCCGATCAACAATAAAACGATCAATAATAAAATAAGTGTACGCATCAGTGCTACATTAGGGCTGGTGGTATTGCGCTTGTATTTTCTTCGTGCCTCCTGAAATGAACCCGCAATTCTTGACTTGTGTTTTTCTTCTGGTTGAACGTCAGGATTTAACTCTTTTTTTATGCGTTCTTCCCGCTCTTTGCGCTCTTCCTCCTTCGGATTGTAATACATAGGCGTATAATTGAACCGCTTATGCTGAGGGGTTTTTGTGAAAATGGATATAAACTTCATGGATGGGAATTTTTCTAACTTACGACCTGCAAAAATGCCTTTTGGGCAAGCTATTTCAAAACGCTAACGACCTTATCGTGAAAAAAGTTTTTTTGGTTTTTCTGTGTCTTTTCAGCACCCTGGCGGGGTATGCGCAAATTGATAAAGAGCGTTGGGTAGATAGTGTCTTCCAAACCCTCAGTCCTGAAGATAAAATCGGGCAAATAGTGGTTGTTCCCCTATCCATAAAAAAGGGAGAAAACGAATGGCAGCGGGTTGAATCACAAATTCAAAATTTTGGACTTGGCGGACTGATTATTACTGATGGCGGCCCGATTATGACTGCCACGAAAATTAATGAATTTCAAAGGACATCAAAGATTCCTGTTCTTATTGCGGTAAATACTGATGGTGGACTTGCCAATGTACTGGATAGTATCATTGTTTTTCCAGCGGCAACCATTTTAGATGCAGTTGATAATGACTCATTGAAGAAAAGCTTGCAAACTGTTATTTCAAGGCAGACAAAAACCATTGGAGCACATGTAAGTATGAGTGAAAGCTCCACTCATGTTGAAAATCTGTCCGTAATTGATTTTCAGAAAATTCAGACCGGCCCAAAAAACAAGCGCTACACAGATTTGGTCAAAGCAGTATTTGAAGGATCGGGCGACCTGATTGTCAATTCGAAGGACGTACGCACATTTATAAAAAGATCAAAAAAATTGATTGCAAAAAATCCTGCATGGCAGGTACGGCTCAATACATCAGTGAGGAGAATTCTGGCACTGAAATATGAACTTGGGCTCAACAAACAAAAGCTCACTGATACCGACAACCTTATTGAGCGTTTAAATACTTCACCCGATTTTGTTTTGCGTCAGGCATTATATGAGTCGGCTGTAACAGTCGTAAAGGATAATAATACCCTGCCGATAAAAATACTCGACAATAAAAAATTCGCAATCCTTACAGTTAGTGGCAGAGGAAGCAAAACATTCTCCAGGTATATCTCCAAATATCAATCAAGCACCCATTTTTCAATGGAGAGTCTTAGTGATACAGCCAGAATAACAAATGAACTGTCTCTGCATGACCTTATTATTGTCGCACTTTATCCCCAATCAGAAAATATTCAAAAACAAATTATTAAATGGCTGAGAAAGGAGACAATTGGAAAAGATGTTATTATCGTAAATTTTGGAGACGGCCAATTATTAGCTCCTTGGTCAGATTTTCCTGTGCTCATTCAATCTTATTCCGATGAAGACCTCATGCAGATGGCAACGGCTGAGGTAATTTTTGGAGCGCTTCCTGCCAAAGGCAAATTACCCCCGTCTCTATCTTCCGTCTTTGAACAAGCCGCTAACATAAAAACAAGCTCACTTCAGCGCCTTAAATTTTCGTTGCCGGAAGAAGCCGGAATGGACAGCAAAACGCTTTCAAAAATCAAGAGCATTGTTTATGAAGCTATCGAAAACAAAGCAACACCCGGCTGTTACGTGTTGGTGGCGAAGGACGGAAAGATTGTGTATGACCATGCCTATGGATGGCAAACGTATGAGAATAAAATTCCAGTAGATGAAAATACAATTTATGATTTAGCGTCTATCACAAAAGTATCGGCAACCCTTCAGGCAGTTAGTTTTCTTTACGAAAAAGGAATGATCAATCTGAACAAAAAAGCTTCGGTGTATTTACCTGAGCTACTAAACACAAACAAAAAAGACATTATCCTGAAAGATATCCTTACTCATCAATCAGGGTTATTCCCTTTTCTGTTACTCTATCCTCAAACCATGAAAGACAGTGTTGTTCTTCCTGAATTTTACAGTTCAAAGCAGAGCACAGACTATCCCATGCAAATAGCACCCGGTTTATTTGGTTCGCCATTGCTTAGGGACTCTATCTGGCAATGGATACTTAAATCTAAAATGATCGAGAAGCCTGTTCGTACCCCTTACCCATATCGCTACAGCGACCTTGGTTTCATGATCCTGGAAAGAATGGCAGAACGCTTACTCAATCAGTCGGTTGAAGATTTTCTTCGTCAAAATATTTATGAACCCCTCGGTGCCAATACACTGGGCTTCACTCCGCTTCAACGTTTCCCGGAATCGCAAATAGCACCTACCGAAATCGACAGGTATTTTAGAAAGTCAACGCTTACGGGAACCGTTCATGATGAGCGGGCCGCCATGCTTGGTGGCTTTGCCGGTCACGCGGGTTTATTTGGTAATGCCAATGACTTATTAAAATTAGGGCAAATGTGGCTGCAACAAGGCACGTACGGAGGGCTTCAATTCTACAAACCTGAAACTGTACAGCTTTTTACACAAAAACAATTTGAGAATAGCAAGCGGGGACTCGGTTGGGCTAAAGCGGGTGACCCGAACAGCCCTTCTTCCCGATTTGGTTCTTCAAGAATGTTTGGTCACACCGGCTTTACCGGAACCTGCCTTTGGGTTGACCCGGAATTTAACCTTGTATTTGTTTTCTTATCGAACCGGGTGTACCCCGACCGAAGCACTAAACTTTTAACTACCAATATCCGTTCTCGCATTCAGGATGTTGTCTATGAGTCGATTTTTGAATATTGTAAAAGCAATCAGAATTAAATGAACGAAATAAAAATAGGTATCGTGTGTTATCCCACCTTTGGGGGAAGTGGTGTGGTTGCTACCGAGTTAGGGAAAGCACTTGCCAAAGAAGGTCACAAGGTTCACTTTATTACTTATTCTCAACCAAGTCGGCTTGACTTTTTAAATGAGAATCTTTTCTACCATGAGGTAGATTTTCACTCCTATCCATTGTTTGAGTATCCGCCTTATGAATTGGCCCTGGCCAGTAAGATGGTGAGCGTGGTAAAAAATGAGCGACTGGACTTATTGCATGTTCACTACGCCATCCCTCATGCTTCTGCCGCCTACATGGCTAAACAGATTTTAAAAACGCATGGCATCACCATTCCGGTTGTCACCACCTTGCACGGAACCGATATTACGCTGGTGGGTAAGGATGATTCCTACGAGCCCGTAGTCACATTCAGTATCAATCAGTCAGACGGAGTAACCGCTGTATCTGAAGACCTTCGAAAACAAACGTACCAGTACTTTAAAATCACAAACGAAATCGATGTTATTCCCAATTTTATCGACTTAGAAAAATTCAAGAAGCAAAAGAAAGATCACTTCAAGAAAGCGATTTGTCCGAATGATGAGGTATTAGTAGTTCATACCTCAAACTTCAGAAAAGTAAAACGGGTGAACGATGTGATCCACGTGTTTGCGAATATTCATAAGGAGATGCCGGCTAAGTTGCTCATGATTGGCGATGGACCTGAACGCAACAAAGCAGAAGCTCATTGTCGTGAGTTGGACATTTGTGATGATGTCCGGTTTCTTGGCAAACTCGAAGCCGTAGAAGAAGTATTGAGTGTTGCCGATCTTTTCTTAATGCCTTCCGAAAAGGAAAGTTTCGGGTTGGCAGCTCTGGAAGCCATGGCTTGCGAAGTGCCTGTAATTTCATCTAATGCAGGGGGTATTCCCGAACTTAATATTCAGGGCGTAACGGGGTTCATGAGCAATATTGGCGACATTGAAGACATGACCCGCAAGGCTCTCTTTGTGTTAGACAAAGGAAATCTGCCCAAGTTCAAAGAGAATGCCTTGAAGAGGGCCAAAGAGTTTGACATTAGCAAAATACTTCCCTTGTACGAGGCTCATTATCAAAGGATCATCGAAAAAGTGGCGACCGAGGTGCGGATATAAAATTGCAATTGTGGATGAAGGAATAGTTGGCTTAATGTTCTCAGTAAATTAAATTTGCATTTAAAATCAGGTTATGACGGAGACAGTGTTACCCAAGAATAAAGGAACGAAGCAACTCTTTAAGAACCCTATTTTAGAGAGTTTAACCCGTACCCACATTGCGGTACCATTAACAGTATTCTTTACTTACGCGGCTGT
>JAKEEN010000284.1 GCA_022616575.1 Flammeovirgaceae bacterium | reverse complement strand
ATTTTTGCGAATGATATTATAAAATTGTTTTGATTTTGTAGAGACGCATCATGATGCGTCTCTACAAAATCAAAACAATTTTATAATATCATTCGCAAAAATGAAAACCATTAAAAGAAGGAGGAATGCCATCCCTACTTTTTGTGCAACTTCCAAAAACTTATCAGATGGTTTCTTACGCGAAATCATTTCCCAACTCAAAAACATTACGTGGCCACCATCTAATGCCGGAATCGGTAATAAGTTCATAAACGCAAGCACTAGTGACAGTACGCCTGTCAGCGACCAGAAACGCTCCCAATCCCAAACACCACCAAATGCCTGCATAATACCAATCGGGCCAGAAAGAGATTCACGAGGAGATAATACCCCCGATATCACACGGCCGAAAGCTTTTACCTGAACAGTAAGTGTTATGAAGGCCCGTTCTGTTCCGAGCGGAATTGATTCAAAGAAGCCATACTTCACCCGTTTTTGAGCACTTGAAATAAAATCAGCAGAAGGCATGGTAGCAAAACCAATACCAGCGCTGCCTTTAAAATATTCGTTAAAAGAAAGCTCCTGACCTGAACGTAAAACTTTAAAGCTGATTGAATCAGCTTTCGTGGTCTTTACCTCATGCTGAACTTCATCAATAAAACTTACTCGCTTTCCATTTACTTCAGTGATCACATCGTCTTTTTGCAAACCAACGCGCTCAGCAATGGTACCTGCAGTCACTTTATCAACTCTTGGTATGAAACGGTACCACAAGAAATTTTGAACCCCATCTTTGCGATTAAACTTTTGAATAAAATCATCCGGAATGGCTACCTCAATCAATTGACCATTGCGATCAACTGTGTAGTGCGCGTCAGTGGCTAATAATGTTTCGGGTTTTACAAGATCTTGAAAGTATTCATAATCCCGTCCGTTCACTTTTACAATTTTATCTCCGGTTTTTAAACCAATGCTCTCTCCAGCCGGTCCCACCTCAAATCCTCCGTTGTTGTTGATGGCATCTTTCAAAAGATAAACATCACCAAACGAATAGGTGATACCAATGAAAATCATCACGCCCACAATCACATTCACAATGATTCCGCCAAGCATTACAATCAAGCGTTGCCAGGCTGGCTTTGAGCGAAACTCCCATGGTTGGGGATCTTTCTTCATCGCTTCGGCATCCAGTGACTCATCAATCATTCCAGAAATTTTCACATAACCACCGAGTGGTATGGCGCTGATGGCATATTCAGTTTCTCCTTTTTTAAAAGACCAGATTTTTGGCGGAAACCCAATTGAAAATTGTTCTACACGCATACCAAAATACTTGGCTGCCAGCAAATGGCCCATTTCATGTACCGCCACTAAAATAGAAATGCTCAACAGTAATTGAGCCAACATAATCATCCAATCCATCTCTTCTTATCGTTAATAGTTATCAGTTAATCGTTAATCGCCTGGCTACCACAGGCAGGTTATCAGTTAATAGTGTGTGCGAGCCAAGGGAAAGGGTGTGGAAAAAGTCATTAGTCATTGGCTAATTTAAATCTCGTTTATCCTTCAAGTATTTCCAGTGCTTTTATGCGGGTTTCATGGTCAGTCATCACGTAATCTTCATAGGAAGGTTCTTTTATAAAATCCAATTTCTCCAAACAACGTTCCACCAGTTCTGTCATTTTCAAAAAACCTATTTTATCCTTTAAAAACTCGGCTACAGCCACTTCATTAGCCGCATTTAGTACACAAGGCATATTGCCTCCACGCTTAAGCGCTTCAAAAGCGAGTGCAAGATTACGAAAAGTTTCTGTATCGGGCTTTTCGAATGTCAATGCCGGGTAATTCGCAAAATTGAAACGGGGAAAGTCGCTTTTTAAGCGATCTGGATAGGTCATGGCAAACTGAATGGGTAAACGCATATCAGGCAGGCCAAGTTGCGCTTTGATTGAACTGTCTTCGAACTGAACAAGCGAATGAATGATCGATTGGGGATGCACTACAACCTCTACTTGTTCTGGTTTTAGACCGAATAGCCACTTTGCTTCAATCACTTCCAGGCCTTTGTTCATGAGAGTGGCAGAGTCGATAGTCACTTTGGCACCCATGGTCCAATTGGGGTGTTTGAGGGCCTGTGCTTTGGTTACTGAGGCTAGCTCACTTCTATTTTTTCCACGAAATGGTCCGCCTGATGCAGTAAGAATTATTTTTTCAACCTTGTTATGAAACTCTCCAACAATACATTGAAAAATAGCTGAATGTTCTGAATCTACCGGATAGATATTTACCCCCTTATCGTGTGCCAATTTTGTAATCAATTCACCGGCAACTACCAAGGTCTCTTTATTTGCCAACGCGATAGCTTTGCCTGCTTCAATCGCTTTGATAGTAGGTTTTAATCCTGAATAACCAACGAGGGCCGTCAATACCAAATCAACCGAATCCATTTGTACCATTGAGGCGAGCGCATTCTCACCGGCAAAGACTTTAATATTATCCTTAGCTAAACCTTGCTTTACTTTTTCATAATACGTTTCATTTACAATCACCACTGCATTAGGCTTGAATTCCCTTGCCTGTTGAATTAACAGGTCGGCATTGTTTTGTGCGGTAAGCACCTCCACTTCAAAGTAATCAGCTTGAGAACGAACTACTTCGAGTGCTTGCGTACCGATAGAGCCGGTGGAACCAAGTATGGCTATTCGTTTTTTCATTGTTCAAGATCGGAGATGATTCGTTCGATTTCCTGCTTTTGTTCCGGGAGTACGTCTACAACTACATCCCAAACGAACTGGAGATTGACCTTAATGTAGTCGTGAATGAGTTTATCTCTGAGTCCAGCCATTTTCTTCCAGGGAATTTCTGGGTTTGAGTTTCGCAGTTCTGAAGAAATTCGCTTTGTTGCCTCTCCGATGATTTCAAAATTTCTGATTACGGCATCAACAACCAAGCGATTTGAATTGAAATCCAACTCAGTCATTCCCTGAGTATATTCAAGTATAGACGAAATAGATTGCAGGAGGTGCAGGAGGTAAATTTTATCACTCTTCATTTACCATGAGGGGCATGATATCATTTTCAATATATGGCTTGACAAGTGGATCTATTGAACCCTCTATTGCAAGGTCTACTTTTATCCCCAGTGCTTCTGAAAGTTGTTGTTCTATTCCAATGAAGTCTAGAAGATTCACTCTTTTCCCCAACCTAACGATCAAGTCTAAATCGCTATCTTCTTTATTCTCGTTTCGGGCATAAGAACCAAAAACCCAAACCTTAAATGGCCTGAACGGCTCCAAAACTTTAGAGATTTTCTTTTTTTGATCGTCCGATACCATTGAGAAATCTATTAAGAGGCAAATTTAATCAATTCTTCGGCAATCACTCTGTCATTTGATAACCTGGGCACT
>JAKEEN010000283.1 GCA_022616575.1 Flammeovirgaceae bacterium | reverse complement strand
TGGAATTCAACAGGGAGATTATAACCCCATTGCATTCAAGTATGAATACTATAGTCCTACTGTAACGGGAGAAATTAATTTTCACATTGGACAACGACTTGCTTTAGGTGCTTTCTGGACTAAATCGTTTGAAGGAAAAATGCAGTTGGAAATGGATGGGCAAAATAATTTCGATTTTGGCGATTATGAAGCCAACCATCAAATGTATGGAGTGAACCTGAGGTTATCAGCTAGCCGGAAAGTAGGTTTCAGGCCCTATCTGTTGCTTAGCTATTACAAATTTGAAATGTACATGGACATGGACAGTTATCGATTGGCTAATCGTTCAAACGGAATTGGAATCAATCTTGGCGCAATGATCAAACTGAATGATAAGTTTTACTTAAATGCACCAGATATAGGTATTAAAACATATTCAGATGCATTCTTTTTTGCCGAACGGAAAAATGTTCTAGAGGCCCCTCTTATTGAATTTAGGGTAGGCCTCACGTACAATTTTACAAAACGAAAATAAACCATCATGAAAATTACAGGACTACTCTTTTTTTTGATTTCGTCCTGTGCACTTGCCCAGGACCTTCAAAAGATAATCATTCATGCGAAGGGCGTTTCAACCTTTCGGTTCACACCCGACAACCAATTTTTTGTGATGGCCGATGGCAGCAGTACTACACTATATAATTCCGGTAATGACACAAAAATTAAAGAATTAACGGGGAGCATTAACAAAATAAAAGCCGGGCATACAAGAACAATTAATGATATAGGCTTTAGTAGTTCCGGTACCCTGATGGTAACTGCGGGAGCTGATAAGAAAATAAAAATTTGGAAAATGCCAGAAGGTGAAGTTACGGCAACATTGGATGGACATGAAGATGCAGTATTAGGCGCGGGGTTTGCCGGAAGTGAAAAATTGGTCATCTCGGTAGGAGAAGACGGTACAGTAAAACTTTGGGATTTGACGACTAATGCAGTAGTGTACACCAAGAAAGATTTTCAGAAAGCAATTCGTAGTGTTGATATTTCGAGCAACGGAAAATATGTTGCGGTTGGTGGAGCTGAACGATTTATTCTGATTTATGAAACGACTACCGGCAATCTCATCAAAAAAATTGAAGGACATAAAGACTGGGTACGGTCGCTGGCGTTCTCGCCTGACGGAAAAACACTGGCCAGTGGTGGAGATGATAAAGTTATTTATTTATGGGAAACAGACACAGGCAATAAGCTCAAGGAATTTCCACAACGCGGTTGGATTTATGATCTTGAATTCAGTCATGATGGAAAATACCTGGGGGCTGCTCTGGAAAAATATGCAGTTCATTTTTACAACATTTCAACTGGCCTGATCGCACAGAAACTCGATAGGTTTAAAAGCCAGGTTTTTAAAATGGCAATTAGTCCGGGTGGGAAGGAGATTGCAGCATTTGAAGAATTTGGTGACGGTATTTCATTTTGGAATGTAGAGTCCTTAAATATTACACCTGCTATTCGATTTAAAGACACGAAAGATAAATCAGCGCCCCTCATCCTTGTTTCCAATCCACCTAACATTATTGAAAATCGTGTCAGAGTGTATGCTGATATTGTTGACTTGCGTGGTATTGTTACCGATGAATCAGGAGTCCGGTCGCTTAAAATTAATGGAATTGAAACACCCGTTCGTGATAACGGGAACTTCTTGATTAACATTCCACTTTCCATGGGCGATAATTTTATCAACATGGAAGTGACTGATGTGAATGACAACATTGCACTTAAAAAGTTTGTCATTGCACGCAAGAGTGCCGATGGTGAAGACTATAATCCTGCCACAGCGAAGAATCACTTGTTGGTTATAGGCATCAACAATTATACGTACTGGCCCAAACTGAACAATGCAGTGAAAGACGCCACAGATATTGCTTCTATTCTGATGGGCAGATATAATTTTGAGTTTGCCAATGTCACCGTACTAAAAGATGAGCAGGCCACTCGATCAAACATTTACAACAGCCTGAGAAGCCTCATTGAAAAAATCAGTCAGAACGATAACCTGGTAGTTTATTTTTCGGGTCACGGATACTTTGATGATTTGCTGAATGAGGGTTACTGGATTCCGTTTGAAGCTAAAGTGAATTCAAGTGGTGAGTACATTTCCAATACGGAAATTTTGAAAGTTCTCGGAAACATAAATTCTCAACATACCTTTCTCGTAGCTGATGCCTGTTTCTCCGGTGCATTATTTGCCGATGCGCGAAGAGGGTACACCGATAATGTAGAAAAATTTCGCTCACGTTGGGGCCTTGCGTCTGGAAGATTGGAAACTGTCTCAGATGGTGCAGTCGGAAACAACAGCCCATTTGCGAAACGCCTCATTCAATTTTTAGAGCAAAATGAAAAAGACAAATTTGCTGTATCCGAACTTGTACAGTTTGTAAAAACGCAGGTAGCTGAAGACACCAACCAAACACCGATTGGCAATCCGTTAAAAGCACTGGGCGATGAAGGAGGGGAGATGGTGTTTTATAAAAGAAAATAAACTAATACCCTCTTGCTGCATCATCACCGCGGGGGTCCGCGCCTCCTTCTAATTTTTTATCAGCACGTTTCAAAACGGCATCCACCCGCCCCAGCGAGGTGAGACGTTCCTCCAAATCGCTAAGCTGTTTCACTGAATGTTTCATTGAAACCAGTCGTAAACTATCATCCTTTAATAAGGCCCCCGGCTCAGGAAATATTGCATCCGGGAGCCATTGACTATGAATTTTTTTGGCATTCACCGCTTCCTGCATGGTCATATCAAACTCTAACACATTAACTATAGTTTGAAACACGGAAGTTATGATTCTAGAGCCACCCGGTGAGCCAACCACCATAAATAATTGTCCGTTTTTCTCAATGATGGTTGGTGTCATTGAGCTGAGCATAGTTTTACCCGGTTGAATTTCGTTTCCTTTTCCACCAATCAAACCATACACATTAGGTACCCCTGGTTTCATGCTGAAGTCATCCATTTCATCATTTAAAAAGAAACCTGAACCCGCTACCACAATGCGAGAGCCAAACCAATCATTAAGCGTTGTAGTTATTGCTACAGCATTGCCTTGCGTATCAACAATCGAAATGTGCGTTGTTTCTGAAGATTCATAGCCAACTATTTTTCCCTCTCGGATTGTGCTGCTGACAGAGGCACGCTCCATGCTGAAATCACTCATCCGTTGCCTGATGTAACTATCTGCAATCAATTCTTTTGAGGGAACGTTGAAAAAATCTGGGTCACCTAAATAAACTGACCGGTCAGCAAAGGCCCTTCGCTCTACTTCTGTAAGCAGGTGAACAGTCTTAGCACTGTTATGACCCCACTCTTTAATCGGATAAGGTTCAATACTCTTTAACATTTGAATGACGGCAATTCCACCACTTGAAGGTGGGGGCATTGAAATGATTTTGTAGTCCTTATAATTTGCTGTTATGGGTTCAAGCCACCTGGATTTATAATTCTTCAGGTCATCATGCGTGATGATTCCCTTTCCGCGCTTCATTTCTGATACAAGATCATCGGCTGTTTTTCCTTCATAGAATCCAGCCCGACCCTGATCACGAATTCGTTCAAGAGTGTGGCCCAGGTTTTCCCACTTGATTGTATCGCCTGCGTGCCACTCCCGTAGCAAAAATTCAGGCATTACTGAATTATATTTTCTTAAATCATCCTGAATGTCATTGATATGATTGCTTGCTTTCTCCGTGAGTACGTGACCATTTAATGCAAGGTTAATGGCGGGTTGGACTAAATCTCTCCATGGCAGCGAACCATACTTTTGATGCGATACAATCATTCCGTCCACTGACCCCGGAATACCGGAAGACAAATGACCATATGTGCTCAATCCCTCAACAACGTTGCCAGCTGAATCAAGATACATATCGCGACTTGACTGTGCTGGTGCCCGCTCTCTGAAGTCAAGCGCGGATAAACCTCCATCGGCCTGGCGATACACCATAAATCCTCCGCCTCCAATATTGCCCGCTTCCGGAAATACCACTGTTAATGCAAACTGAACTGCGATAGCTGCATCCACCGCATTTCCACCTTTGTGAATAATATCAACCCCAATTTGCGATGCAATAGGGTGTGCTGAAACAACCATGGCAGAGTCTGCAATAAGGCCATGGGTACGTACCCGCTTGCTGGCGCTATTACAGGCAACTGTAGCAATGACAACTAGCAGGAAATAAAAGCGATTCATCATCTTTAACTTTGGTTAAGAATCCATAAAGTTATAAGTTATCAGTTAATAGTTATCAGGGGAAAGATTTCAAATCCGCGTTCTCCACACCCAATACACAAGTCCCACACTCACTATTAACTGATAACTATTAACTGACAACTTACCAAAGAATGAGTTTACGAAAAGAAAAAGCAGCACGACTAAAAGTTCAGGTTCTTGAACATACTTTAAAAATGGTTGGCAAAAAGCCATTTGAAGATCTATATGTAGAGACACTTTGCGATAAGGTGAAAATTTCAAAGGTCACTTTCTTTAAATACTTTCCGCAAAAGGAAGACCTGTTACTCTATTATTTTAGAATTTGGTGCCTCGATAAATCAGTAGAGTTGAAATCAAAACCGAAAGAAGGCTTGCAAGGGATTTACTATCTGAGTGATAAACTAAGCGAAGAATGTGAACTAAGGCCCGGCATTGTATTAAGTCTGATCGGGTATTTAGCCGATGTAAAACGTTCGCCAAAACCATTTCCCGTGAAGCCAGAGGAGAAGCAATTGTTGTTTCCGTCAGTTGTAGATGTTCAGAACATTGAGATTATTTCGTTCGATCAGATGATTGAGAAATTTACGCTGGAAGCAATTTTTAAGAAAGAAATCACGAAAACTACATCCACGCGCGACATTACGCATCTGTTTACTACGGTGCTTTTTGGTTCAGTCCTTGCTTCCCATCTTAATCAATTGGGAACGCTAAGAATTTTCTTTCGCAGAAATATTGAATTGGTAGTGAAGGGACTGTCTTAGTTGTTAGTTGCTAGTTATTAGATATTAGTTGATGGTGCTTTGTTTGGGCATTTTTTTTCTCCGCCTCCACGAACAACTAACAACTATCAACGAATTCAGAGTTTCATCTTCACCCGTTTCACCCCTTGCTTCTCGGGTTGAAAACGTATAATACGCCCAATGTGCCACTTCCTTTTGTGGGTATAGTCTTTATACCAGCTATGATGATATTTTGGCCTGACTACAACCGCACTCCTTGCATTTCCTTTTTTGGAACAGGACACTGATACCGCCATCAGTAAACAGGAAAGCATGATTGTGAAGAGTTGGCGCATACCTAAAAATGAGT
>JAKEEN010000052.1 GCA_022616575.1 Flammeovirgaceae bacterium | reverse complement strand
CCTCCTAAGCTTCAGCGCATCAAGTAGAGTATCCGCCTTCGCCAAGGCTTCGGAGGATAAAGCGGAGAGAGAGGGATTCGAACCCTCGATACCGTTTCCGGCATACACACTTTCCAGGCGTGCTCCTTCAACCACTCGGACACCTCTCCAGAAATTAAATGGGGTGCAAAGAAAACTACTTTGCGCAGGATTCCAATGAAGAGGCCTTACATCGTTAATTTTTTGTGAATTAAGCACATAAAGCCTGTGACTATTCCGTCACAGAAGGGTTATTCGATAGGTTTGTTGGTAGCATAACCGAAGAAGTGCATAAAAATTTTTCAAAAAATGTTTAGAAATCCCTAAAACCATTAATTTTGGCGACTTCAAAAGTTATCTAAACCTGAAACTATGAAAAAACTATTTGCGATTATCGCTTTTGTAGGGGTACTGGCGTCCTCTATTTCTTATGCGCAGGAAGCTACTCCTGCTGATGATACTACTCAAACAGAAGCTGTTGCAGAACAGCCAACTGAAACAGCTGAAGCTACCGAAACGGCTGAAGCTGCTCCTGTTGACGAAGAGCAATCATTCCACGAAGTATTAAAAGATCAATTTATTCAGGGTGGTGTGGCCTATATGTGGCCTATCCTCATTTGTATGATTTTAGGTCTTGCCATTGCAATTGAGAGAATTATAACGCTTAACATGGCAACAACCAACACCAAAAAACTTTTAGGTGACATTGAAGGAGCACTTTCAAAGGGGGGGGTAAATTCAGCACTTGAATTAACCCGTAACACGCGCGGTCCCGTTGCTTCCATCTTTACACAAGGTTTAATGCGCTATAGCGAAGGTGTTGATATGGTTGAGAAGTCAATTGTATCGTATGGGGGTGTAGAAATGGGTCGTTTGGAAAGAGGCCTTATCTGGATTTCACTTTTCATTGCCATTGGCCCTATGCTTGGTTTCTTCGGTACAGTTGTGGGGATGGTACAAGCCTTCTCAGACATCGAAGCTGCCGGTGATATCTCCCCTAACATTGTTGCGGGTGGTATGAAAGTAGCCTTGATTACAACCGTGGGCGGTCTTATTGTTGGTATGGTTCTGCAGATTCTTTATAACTATTTAGTGTCTAAGATCGACTCTTTGACCAATAGTATGGAAGATGCATCCATCACGTTAGTTGATATGTTAGTTAAGCACAAGCTTGTAAGCGGTAAATAATATGTTAGAAAACGATGGAGTAATTAGCGGAGGATTGTGGCTGTTCTACATCCTGTTCTTCGTGGCAATTGGTGCAGCAGTGTTGATGCCCCTTTTGCATGCAGTTAAGTCTCCCAAAACGTTTGTGAAATCACTGTACGGAGTGGGTGCTTTAGTAGTTGTATTTGGAATATCGTATGCGTTGACGGGTTCAGGTGTGAATACCTCCCAGCAGGCTATCGGTATTACTGAATCGACTTCTAAAATGATTGGTGCAGGACTAACCATGTTTTATTTCCTGCTCTTCGGTTCCATTATTGGAATAGTCTATTCAGAAATCAGTAAAGCGTTAAAATAATGCCGAGACCCGTTCCAGAAATACCGAATGCATCAATGGCCGACATCGCCTTCTTGTTGCTTACCTTCTTTTTGGTAACAACAAACGTGGCGAATGACAAAGGCCTGAGCATTCAGTTACCGCCTCCACCAGAGGCGTTACCGCAGGATTTAGAGATTAAAATTCAGGAGCGTAACCTTTTTAAAATTCAGATCAACTCATTCGATAATATTTTGGTTGAGGGCGACCCGTATTCGGGTACCATGACCGAATTAACAAGTCGGATTAAGAAGTTTGTAATGAATTATAAATCTGATCCAGAATCTTCAGATACGCCTAAGGACGCAATCGTATCATTTAAGACAGACAGGGGTACAAGCCATAAAAAATTTGTGGGGGTGCTTGATGCCTGCCAGGCTGCATACAATGAGATATATTCAGAACGAGCTGGTGTGACCGTAAAAAGATGGCTCGAACTTTCATCTGATTTGGGTGATCCGGATAATAGGAAGCTTTATGATATCGGCAGAGGACGCTTACCGGAAGGTGGCGTTGAAATTCCGATGAACATTTCAATTGCAGAACCAACTAAAGTAGGAGGGAAATAATCATGGCAAAGTTTAAGAAAAAAGCAGCCGTAAAGCAGGATATCCCTACTTCATCCATGCCCGATGTGGTGTTCATGCTTCTCTTCTTCTTCATGGTAACAACGCAGTTGAGAGAGACGTCCATCAACGTGAAGCAACAATTGCCTCAGGCCACCCAGTTGAAGAAACTGGCAAGAAAGTCGCTCGTTGCTTACTTATATATTGGCGAACCAAAGAAAACCGATGAGTGGGGTAAGGAACCTAAGATCCAGGTAAACGATGTGTTTATCGAACCTAAGGATGTGATTCAATGGGTAAACCAGGAAAAAGCGAAGCTCAATGAATTTGAACGCGACCAGATGACAGTATCTATGAAAGTAGATAGCGATGCAAAGCGCGGAATCATAGCCGATGTAGAGACAGAATTAAGAAAAGCTAACGCCAGGCTTATACTTTATTCGTCTCTGGCACGAAAGGCTGAGAACTAACCAAAATACACTATTTATAAAGTCCGGGTAATATACCCGGACTTTGTTTTTTTAGGCTAATCCTTTCCTTACCTTTTGCTGATGAATGCAATGAACAACCCAAGAGTAGTCCGGTCGTGGTACATGTATGATTGGGCGAACTCGGTGTATTCCCTGGTGATTACCTCAGCTATTTTTCCGGTTTATTATAAAGCAGTCGCCCAGAATAATGGAAGTGATGTTGTCAATTTTTTGGGTTTCTCCATTCAGAATTCAGTTTTGTATTCTTACTCATTATCATTTTCGTTTTTAGTTGTGGCGGCTATACTGCCGTTGCTTTCAGGTATGGCAGACTATACAGGGCGTAAAAAGATGTTCATGAAAATTTTCGTGACTATTGGCGGACTATCGTGTATGGGGCTTTATTTCTTTAACAACATTAGCATGCTAGAATGGGGTATTTTCTGTTCTGTTATGGCAAGCATTGGTTTTTCCGGAAGTTTGGTATTCTACAATGCATTTCTACCTGAGATTGTAACAGAAGACCGGTACGATGCTGTGAGTGCCAGGGGCTATTCGATGGGATATTATGGCAGTGTGATTCTTTTGGTGATATGCCTGGGCATTATCATGAACTTTTCATTTTTTCAGTTTGAAACCAAGGGTATTGCCACACGGTTTACTTTTTTGCTAACCGGCATTTGGTGGATAGGTTTCTCGATGATCCCCTTCAGCATCCTTCCTGAAACAAGAGCCATGAAAGATCGGACAAACAAAATCTGGTCGAAGGGCTACGAAGAGATTGTGAAAGTCTGGCATAGTCTCAAAGATTTACCTGAACTCAAAAAGTATCTATTGGCATTTTTCTGTTTCAATACCGGTGTTCAGGCAACCATGTATTTAGCCGTACTATTTGGTACCGATGTGCTGAAGTTGGACGACTCGAAGTTGATACCTACCGTACTGTTAATTCAACTGGTTGGTGCCTTTGGCGCCTGGTTGTTTGCCAGGTTTTCACAGAATCAGGGTAATAAGATTTCATTGATGACGATGATCGGAATTTGGATTGGTATATGCATTTCTGCTTATTTTGTTGCTAATGAATATCACTTTTACGCCTTAGCATTTGTAGTTGGAATGGTGATGGGAGGAATTCAATCCCTGTCAAGGGCTACCTATTCTAAACTGATTCCTGAAAATACGATTGACACAACTTCATACTTCAGCTTTTTCGATGTTACCTACAACCTTTCCATTGTAGTAGGTACGTTTTCGTTTGGACTTATCAATCAAATAACCGGCAGTATGCGCAATAGTGCCTTGTCATTGGCGATCTACTTTATTGCGGGGATGTTGATACTGCTTACCGTAAAGGCAAAAGATATAACTGAACCAAGCCTGAAAAAGTAGCTTCAAGCCACAAGCTTCAAGCAGTTTGCACTTTACTTTAAGCTTGGAGCTTGCAGCTTGCAGCCTCTGGTAAAGGCTGCTCAATACCGGAGGTGTTTCACCGTCATTCCGTTGTTGATCAGTTGCTTCAATGAATCAATTCCAATTTTAAGGTGAAGCTCAACAAAATTACTGGTTACGCCCTTGTCGCTCACTTCTGTTTTTACGCCTTCAGGCACCATCGGTTGATCAGATACTAATAAGAGAGCGCCTGCAGGAATTTTATTATAAAATGCTGTAGAGAAAATAGTAGCTGTTTCCATATCAATGGCTTGCGCACGGATCTTCCTGAGATACGCTTTAAAATCTTCATCCCACTCCCAGACCCTGCGGTTAGTGGTATAGACTGTACCCGTCCAGTAATCCTGATTGTAATCACGAATGGTTGTCGAAATGGCTTTTTGCAGTGCAAAAGAAGGTAAGGCCGGAACCTCCGGTGGAAAGTAGTCGTTCGAAGTACCTTCACCCCGTATAGCTGCAATGGGGAGGATAAAATCGCCTAAATCATTTTTCTTTTTTAGTCCGCCACACTTGCCAAGAAACAGTGCTGCCTTTGGTTGAATAGCACTCAGGCAATCCATAATAGTGGCCGCATTGGGGCTTCCCATTCCGAAGTTGATGATGGTTATACCCTCGGCTGTTGCACTTCGCATGGCCTTGTCAGTGCCGATCATTTGTACGCCATGCAAGTCGGCAAACATTTTAATGTAATTGTCGAAGTTGGTGAGCAGAATATATTTTCCGAATTTATCAAGAGCCTGGCCGGTGTAGCGTGGCAACCAGTTTTCTACGATTTCTTGTTTTGTTTTCATCCAGTATATTGTCTGACTTTATGGTGAAGCTAAATTTTCCGGAGTTTGAATACAAATGG
>JAKEEN010000051.1 GCA_022616575.1 Flammeovirgaceae bacterium | reverse complement strand
TTCAAACTGCGGCTCGGCTACTTTTACTGAAATCACAGCCGTTAGTCCTTCCCGAAAGTCATCACCGCTGATTTCTATTTTTGCTTTTTCCAACAAGCCTGATTTATCCGCATAGGCTTTAAGCGTTCGTGTTAGAGCCCTGCGGAAACCAGCAACGTGTGTTCCGCCTTCGTGTGTATTGATGTTGTTGACATAGGATACCAGGTTTTCGCTGAACGAAGTATTGTAACTTAACGCAACCTGTACCGGAATCTCTGATTTGTCATTTTCGATATAAATCGGGGCTGCGATGAGTTTTTCGCGTGTTGAATCGATGTATTCAACAAATTCCCTCAATCCACCTTCTGAAAAGAAAGTCTCAGAACGAGCTTCACCCTTTTCATCCTTATCGCGAAGATCTTTGAGGAGAATTTTTATACCCGGATTCAGGAAGGCCAGTTCGCGCAAACGAGATGCAACGGTTTCGTAATTATACTCCAGTACCGTGAAAATTTCATGATCAGGTTTGAACCTGACTGTAGTGCCCCTTCGCGATGAATCGCCAACGACTTTTACCGAGTATTGAGGAACGCCTCGCTTGTATTCTTGTTCAAATTCCTTCCCGTCACGGTAAACATTTACTTTTAAATCTTCTGACAGTGCATTGACGCACGATACACCTACACCGTGTAAGCCTCCGGAAACCTTATATGTGTTTTTATCGAATTTTCCCCCTGCGTGTAAGACGGTCATTACCACCTCAAGAGCGGAACGCTTTTCTTTCTCGTGCATGTCGGTGGGGATACCACGGCCATTATCTTCTACGCTAACAGAATTATCTTCATGGATATTGACCAGAATCGTGTCGCAGTAGCCGGCAAGGGCCTCATCGATCGAGTTATCAACCACTTCCCACACCAAATGATGTAAGCCTTTTACACTTACGTCACCAATGTACATGGCGGGTCTCTTTCGAACCGCCTCGAGACCTTCTAAAACCTGAATATTACTTGCTGAATAACCTGCTGGAACCTTCGCTTTTACTTCACTCATGCGCTGTATTTGAAAACCGACAAAAATACGCTTTTTTACCCCGAAAAAAATGAGATTCGAGCGATTGTTTTAAGAAAATTAAGACATTGATGTGTCTTTTCTGACCCCATAAACTTATACCCCTGTTCAACCTAAAATCCATGAGAAAACTCTACTGTTTTTGCCTTCTTTTAAGTTCCTTCGACAGCTTTTCGCAACATAGACAACCTATCTTCAAAACCAGCCAGGATTCTATTCAATTTGAGAAGATCAATGCTCAGGTTATAGAACTGTACAAGGCAGGAGGATTAATTAAGACACAGAAGCTCGATAGCCTGCGAGAGCAACAATTTAACCTATTAGAAAACCGGGTTAAAGGTTTTCGCTATGTATATGAACCATCTAAAGATTTTACTTCATATTCTGATTTGAAATCAGGAAAAGCAAAACCAACCGAAATTACACGGTTAAGTCTTGACGGGAAATCTGACAACTACGCAGGTAAAGAACTGCCTGCTGAAATTTATTTATGCAGCCGATTGAAGGAACTGCAAATCCTGAATACAAGAATTGAAATTCTGCCAAAGAAATTAGCCACTCTGCCCTTGCTCAAACACATTGAGATTTTCAACAACCATCCTGGCCGGAAATTGAAACTTGGCAAAAACCCGATACTCACTCAATTCATCCTTCACTCCAGTACCCATTTGCCAAAGAGCTACAAAAAAATTTCGCGCCTTGACTCCCTTGACCTTAGCAGAAACAATCTCACGTTATTTCCGGATGTATCAAAAAACAAAAAACTCACCAAACTTGTGCTGTTCGAGAATAGCCTGTCAACCTTCCATTCGAAAGGAAGCAAATACCTGAAGGAATTAAATATTCGTAACAATAAATACTCAGCCATAGACAATAGCATTTCAAGATACCCGGAGCTGAAAAAACTCACAGCTAACAACAATGCAATTTCTCATGTTGATGAGGCTATCTCACAACTTAAAAACCTTGAGCAATTATCATTTTATCAAAATAAATTGCCATCGATCCCTTCGGCCCTATATGCATTAACAAACTTGCGCGATATTGATTTGTACTACAATGAAATTGAACGCATCGAACCAAAGATTTCAAATCTGAAAAATGTTGAAATTCTTTACTTGTCGAATAATAAAATCTTTTCGTTGCCGGAAAGCATTGGTGAATTATCAAACCTAAAAGAACTCTATATTCATCACAACCGCATTAGTAATTTACCGGCTTCGCTTTCAAAGCTTACATCGCTTAAAGTCTTGCGAATGAATAACAACTACTTTAGCACAATTCCTGAATCGATTCTAAAGCTTTCAAATCTGGAAAACCTTGATTTGTCGCACAATTCGCTTCACCACTTCCCAAAAGAGTTAGCATCGCTTACCAAACTTCAGCTTTTTAACGCGGTGAACAATCCTTGGGAAAACGCAGAGGATTTTAATTGGGTGAAACAGGAACTAAAATCACGTGGCGCTATTGTGAATGATTAGGTAGATTTCAACCGCTTTCTTTTAATTGGTCTCGATTTTTTCTTTTCTGCCCCATCAGATTCATCCTCAGCCATCAATTGAAGTTTTGCCTTCTGCAATTCCCCCTTTTGTTCTTCGCTCACTGTTGGATATGAGAATTTTAGCTTCTCAAACTGCCGATAAATAATCGATGCCATGATGAGGCGCGCAAACCATTTATCATTGGCAGGGATGATGAACCAGGGGGCGTGTTCTTGCGATGTGTTGCTGATCGCCTCTTCATAGGCATTTTGGTAGTCATTCCAATAGCCTCGCTCTTTAAGATCAGAAAGCGAGAACTTCCAGTTCTTGGTCGGATCATCAATTCGTTCTAAAAATCTTTTCTTTTGCTCCTTTTTAGAAACATGCAGAAAGAATTTTAAAATAATGGTTCCGTTTTCAGCCAGGTTTTTCTCAAATCGGTTAATCTGTTTATACCTCTTTTCCCAGAATTTTTTGTCTATGTCCTTCATTGAATCAATTCCTGGAATATTTTCATTGAGGATCCACTCCGGATGAACACGTGTCACCAGCACATTTTCATAGTGTGACCGGTTATGAATGGCAATCTCTCCGCGTGCAGGCAATGCCAGGCTATGCCTCCAGAAATAATCGTGATCTAACTCGTGCGAAGTAGGCGCTTTAAAACTAAATACTTTTACACCCAGGGGATTAAAGCCAGACATAATATGTTTTACAGCTCCATCTTTACCGGCTGCATCCATTGCCTGAAGGATAATCAGAACACTGAATTGATTATGTGCGTAGAGTTTGTCCTGAATTTCGGCTAAATGCTTTCGGCCTATATCCAGCATAGCCTCGGCATCTTTCTTGTTCAATTCTTTGCCTTTATAGCTGGTGTTGAAATCTTTAAGGTTAATCTTTTTTCCCGGTTTAGCATAAAAGGCTTTACTATCAAAAAGCTTGTTATCAGAGAGCATACACGCTGGCGTTAAATTTTAATCAATATACTTCATTACCCGAGACTAATAATCATGACATTCGTCATGTTACCAACCCGGTCACTTCAATTTACAAATGAAAAATCAAAGTTGATTTTGGTTGATTGAATTCTTAACTTAATAGAACATTCGCAAATGCACCAAAAACCCTATTGCTATGAAAAAAAACATTTTCATTTTTCTTCTCTTAGGTTTGGTACCGGGTGTCTTAGCTCAAAAAAATCCTGATACGGACGCGATTAAAGTGGTGATAGAAAAAGAGACTAAGGCCTTCTTCGGAATTGATTACAAGGGCTGGTCGGATTGTTGGGCACAGGTTCCTTACGCTTACAAATCGTATGCAGACACAACCGATGTAAACTCATTTAAAGGCTGGAGTGCCATCAACAATGCTTTTGCAGAATATTTTAAAACGGCTAAGCCAAGCCAGGCTATGGTTAGCACCGATTGGCACGATTTCCGTGTTTATGGAAATGGTGCCTATGTGCGATTTACACAGACTGTTAAAGATGATTTAATGCGCGACCCGACTGAAGAAGTTCGGATTTTAGAGAAACAAAAAGGCCAGTGGAAGATTGTGCATGTAGGAAGTATTGCCAAGCAGAAGGAATGAAATTAGAAAGTTCAAAGTTTAAAGTTGAAACGACTGAACTTTATACCTTCTAACTTTAAACCCTCAGTACTGGTTAGTCCGAAGCATCACCAACGTACACCCTTCAACGGCATTAATGTCATTGTCTTCTGCAAGCTCGGCCAATTCATCATTCTCGGTGCCAGGATTAAAGATAATCCGCTTCGGCTTTAAACTCATTATATACGTATACCATTCGGGCTGGTGGTGTCTTCCAATATAAAGGGTTACTGTATCCACCTCATCTACGGCAGGCTTCTTTCTGATATCCAGTATTTCTTTGCCTTGAACCTCCCCTTTTTTTATTCCAACGGGTACAATTTCATGACCATATTCAGTAAGCATTTCCGCGGCAATCGATGCATACCTTGCAGGGTTTGTAGTAGCGCCAATAATCACTGTTTTCTTTTTCATAATCCCATTGTGGCCGAGTAGAACCTAGACCTGTTTTTTGATTTTAGAACACACAGCCTCGGCACATCGTTCACCATCCATGGCAGCCGAAACAATTCCGCCTGCATACCCTGCGCCTTCACCACAAGGGAAAAGACCTTTTATGTGAGGATGCTCTAATGTTTCTTTATCACGCGGAATACGAACCGGTGATGAGGTCCTGCTTTCTACACCAACCACCTGAGCTTCATTAGTAAGATACCCTTTCATCTTGCTGCCAAAATTCTTGAACCCCTGTCGCAAGGCCTGAATAATAAAATCAGGTAACACTTCGCGCATATCAACTGAAGCCAACCCCGGCTGATACGATGTTTCTAAAAGTGAAGGTGAAACTTTTCCCTCCACAAAGTCGAGCAGGCGCTGGGCCGGGGCCGTTTGCGTTTTTCCGGCAACATCACAGGCCTTCTTTTCAATCTCAGCCTGAAAATATAATCCTGCCAAGGCACCTTCATGATTATATTTTTTAAAATCAGATTCTTCAACAGCTACAACAATACCTGAATTAGCAAATTTAGAATCTCTGCGTGATGGACTCATGCCATTAACCACCACCTCGCCCTGCGCTGTTGCTGATGGAACGATAAAACCACCGGGGCACATGCAAAAAGAAAATACACCCCGCTCCTTGCCCTTAACACTAGCTTGATGAACTAAGGAGTAAGATGAGGCCGGCAAGTAAAGGCCTCTGTCAGCTGAACAATGATATTGAATCCGGTCAACCAGGTTTTGATGATGCTCAACACGAACACCTAAAGCAAAAGGCTTAGCTTCAATATCTATTTTTTTTGATTGAAGGAGTTTAAAAATATCCCTCGCAGAGTGGCCCGTTGCAAGGATCACCGCTTCGCCTTCCAGTTTATCCCCATTATCTGTAACAACTCCATTAATAGTCTGGCTCTTTATTATAAAATCAGTTACACTTGTATTAAAATGAACTTCTCCTCCCGCATTTAAAATGGTTTGCCGGATCTCCTCAATAAGCTTAGGTAATTTATTAGTACCAATGTGCGGATGCGCATCAAACAAAATTTCGTCTTTGGCACCGTGTGCCACCATTATTTCAAGTATCCGATTTACATCGCCCCGCTTCTTCGAGCGTGTATAGAGTTTACCATCTGAATACGTGCCCGCTCCACCCTCGCCAAAGCAATAGTTTGAATCCGGGTTTACAATATGCTCTTTATTGATGGCTGCCAAGTCCCTTCTTCTCTTTTGAACGTCATTGCCTCGCTCAAGAATAATAGGTTTGAAGCCAAGCTCAATCAGTCGCAAACCAGCAAACAATCCTGACGGACCTGAGCCAACAATAATCACCCTGCGCGCCTCACTAACATTATTGTATTCCTTTCTAAATCGATTAATCCCCTGACTTTGCGATGAATCAATAATCTCATACTGTACCCGTACAACTACATTTTTCGAGCGGGCATCGATGGAACGTTTGATGGGCTTTACAAAAACAGGACCATCGAGGGGAATTTTGAGTTTGGAATAAAGTGCTTCTTTGAAGGCAACTTCATCAAAAGCTTCCTGGGGAGTAAGAATTAATTCTTTAGGGCTCATACTGAAAGGTTTTTATCCTTCATGGTACGTTAATGGTTATCAGTTAATCGTTAATCGTTATCAGTTAACTGATAACTGATAACTTTTACCGAAACGAAAATACATTTCCGAAATTCACTCCGAAGTGAAAAGTATTAGCAAACTTCTTTTGATTTAAGTCAGTAAAATACTGCGCATAAGTTTCTTCCACATCAAATCCCCGGTATCCAAAATCGACTGAGCAAAAAGTATCGATAGTAAAACCCTTGTTCTTATTGTTTTTCATAATGCGGTAGCCGAGTATTAATCCATATTCAATCCGTTGTTCGGTTGACGTTGCTGTAAAGGTATTTTCGGGGGACTGGGCAATGGGCACATTGGCAAAATGCCCTACATTGGTAAACCGAACCTCATGGCCAAAATACCACATACCCACGCGCATGGGATTATAAAATTTTTGTTTGATACTAATACTTGATCCACGCGTAAACTGTTTACCAACAGGAACATGATCATCGGCTACAAAAAATGGATCACGAAATCCAACAAACTCAAATTCATGACCAAGCCGCTCTTCCAAATAGAATTCAACGC
>JAKEEN010000050.1 GCA_022616575.1 Flammeovirgaceae bacterium | reverse complement strand
CTTATCGAAGCGTAACAATTTAATTGTCTTTCTTTTGGTTTTTGGATTTCTGACAGCCTGCCAGGAAAAAAGAAAGCGTGAAGCTTTTTACTATCCGGTGGACAGCCTGTTGAGTGCACAAATTGATTTGCTGAGCGATGGCCATGCCCTGCTCAATAAAGAAGCTTCTATCAATGGTAAAACCGAATCAACTCAATACGCCCCCAAAGACTCATCGGCCTGGGCTTCAGAGCTGGATATCTTTTTTGAATTGGATGCGATCAATAAACCTATCAACAAAGGCAGCTACCAGGTGCAACGCAACTTGAACGATGTGAACAGCAATCTATCTGTATTGCAATTCACTTGTACAGAAGATTTACCAGTTGCATCCTTGAAAGTATTTTATCTGAAAGAGCTTAATCAAATCAAGAAATTAGAGGCGGTTTATAAGGAAGCAAATAGTTTGTATGGAACAACCGGGGAATTATCCTTGGAATTTCAGGACGCATACAATAAACCCAGGCTTATTTCCTACTCTATTGTAGGCGATCAAAAAATGATGTTGGATGACAGTGTATCCATTTCCATACGCGGTACCATTCAATATCCCAATTAATTTATGGCAAAACATGGAAAAGGCAGAGGCCCGCTGAAAGAAGAGGAGAAAAGGGCCTTCAACAAAACAAACCTGCGGCAACTCCTTGGCATTTTCAAATTTATGATGCCGTACAGGAAGTTGTTCTTTCTTGGATTGATCTCGCTCGCGTTATCAAGCTTCACCATTCTTTCTTTCCCGCGGCTTTCGGGTGAACTTTTGGATGTGGCTTCCGGCCAGCCAAAATATTTCAAAACCATCAATGAAGTAGCCTTGGTGCTTATTGCCGTACTTTTTGTGCAAGGTATTTTTTCATTTATCAGAGTGTACACTTTTTCGATTGTAAGTGAAAAGGGCATGGCTGATATCCGCAAATCAGTGTATCAAAAAATAATCTGGCTGCCTATGAGTTTTTTCGACAGCCGAAGAGTAGGCGAGTTAATGAGTCGCATTACGGCCGATGTAGGTACCTTACAGGATACGTTTAGTTTTACACTTGCAGAATTATTGCGCCAATTCTTAACGCTCATATTTGGTATCGGAATTATTTTCTACCTCGCGCCAACGCTAACCGGATTTATGCTTCTCACTTTCCCGGTATTGGTTATTGCAGCCCTCATCTTCGGCAAATACATTCGCAAACTTTCGCGAAAGGCGCAGGACAAACTGGCTGAAGCAAACGTGATCGTGGAAGAATCACTTCAATCCATCTCCGTGGTGAAGGCTTTTACCAATGAGCTCTTCGAGACCAACAGGTATTCAAATGCACTTAAGGAAATGGTGAACGTAGCCGTACAGTCATCGCGCTACCGCGGCTTGTTTGTTTCATTTATAATCTTCGCTTTGTTTGGTGGCATTGTTGCTGTAGGCTGGTATGGAGCCCGTTTGGTGCTGGCAAATGAAATAACCGTGGGTGAATTATTTTCTTTCGTACTCTACACCTCCTTTATCGGATTCTCTATTGCAGGCCTGGGTGATATCTACACGCAGCTTCAACGCTCAATTGGTGCTTCAGAACGCGTGTTAGAAATCCTGCAGGAAAAAAGTGAGGCCTCTGCCGGCAATGCACCACCGTTAAAACTTCACGGCAACATTGAATTTGACAGCGTAACCTTCTCCTATCCAAGCCGCAACGATTTCATCGTACTTAATGATCTCAACTTCAGCATCCATGCAGGTGAAAAAGTTGCATTAGTAGGGCAAAGTGGTGCCGGTAAATCCACCATTATAAGTTTACTCATGCGCCTTTATCCGCTGGAGCACGGCAAAATAAAAGTAGACGGACAGGATATCAATAAGCATAACCTGACTTCATATCGTCAAAATCTGGGTATTGTACCGCAGGAAGTAATTTTGTTTGGCGGAACTATTGAAGAAAACATTGCGTACGGAAAACCCGGGGCAACCTTTGAAGAAATTCGTGACTCAGCGCGTAAGGCCAATGCGCTTCAATTTATCGAAAGTTTCCCGGAGGGATTTAAAACTGTTGTGGGCGAACGTGGTGTAAAACTTTCTGGTGGGCAACGTCAGCGTATAGCCATCGCCAGGGCTATTCTTAAAGATCCGGCCATTTTAATTCTAGATGAAGCAACCAGCTCGCTTGATGCTGAGTCAGAATTTTTAGTACAACAAGCCCTGGAAAAATTAATGCATGGTAGAACCTCCATTATTATTGCCCATCGTTTAAGCACCATCAAAAAGGCAGACCGCATTTTTGTGATTAAAGAAGGCGGACTTGCAGAAATGGGTTCGCATGAGGAACTTACACAGGTAAATGATGGTATTTATAAAAACCTCTTGCATCTGCAACTACACGGATGAAAGCAGCTTCAGACCAAATTTTACATGACTTTAAACTTAAAGCCACTCCCGGAAGGCAGGCCATCCTTCATATCTTTCTAAAGAAAAACTTTGCACTCTCACATCAGGACATTGAAAAAAATACCCCAAGCTACCTCGATCGGGTTACCGTTTACCGAACCCTCAAGACCTTTCTGGATAAGGGGTTGATTCATAAAGTTCTGGATGATGAAGGGGCTATGAAATATGCTTTGTGCAACGAAGCTTGTACAACTGCCGACCACCATCATAATCATGTGCATTTTAAGTGCACAAAATGTGGACAAACCAATTGCCTTGAGGTGGAAGTACCGAACGTTAAGCTACCGAAGGGATACCGAACGGAAGAAGTCAACCTGCTCATCCAAGGTATCTGTGCAAGTTGCGGTTGAGTTGGTTCCTTTTTTCTCTTTTAAGCCATAAAACAATAAGTAAATTTTAGTGGAAAAAATATATTTGTAGCTTTACGCACTTAGGGTGTATTAAATTGTCCGTTAAAGTGTCAATTTCGCCCGCTAAAAGAACCTCATTTGCAACTCATAGGCAAGATACCCCTGCTCGCCCTATTCGATGGGAACGAACGAGAAATGATCCTGTTTGGGATTTTTGCTTCTATTATTATTCTTTTCCTTGTTTTAGATCTCGGGCTGTTCAATAAGAAGGCTCATGTTATTTCCACCAAATCTGCTCTTTATCAATCAATCTTCTGGGTTATTGTTTCCACCTGCTTTGGAATATTTATCTACTATTATGACGAAAGTGGTGCCGAAGGGGCATTAGAATACTTCTCAGCCTACCTGACAGAATATGCCCTCTCCGTTGACAACATCTTTGTCATCCTGCTGATCTTAAAATACTTCCAGGTGAAGGAAGAGTATTTTCACAATGTGCTCTTCTGGGGGATTTTAGGCGCCATCGTTTTTCGGGCAATTTTCATTTTTGTAGGTGCCCTGCTCATTCATAAATTCCACTGGATTCTGTATGTATTCGGAGTATTCTTAATTTACTCAGGCATCAGGATATACTTTGAAGACGGGGATGAAAAAATTGAGCCTGAGAAAAATCCGATACTGAAGTTTTGCAGAAGATACCTGCCAATGACGCAGGAGGATTTTGGCGGAAGGTTTGTTCTTTTCAGACACGGTAAACTACTCTTTACTCCCTTGTTCCTCGTTATTGTACTCATTGAAACAACCGACCTGATTTTTGCCGTTGACTCTATTCCTGCCGCCTTTGCCATTACACAAAACGAATTCCTGATTTACACTTCTAATATTTTTGCGGTTATGGGGTTACGGGCGATGTTCTTCCTGTTATCAGGCATTATCGACAAGTTCTACTTGTTGCAAAAAGGGCTTTCGATTATTCTATTCTTTATTGGTGCCAAAATGTTACTCGAAATCTTCGAGGTGGTCATCCCCGCACCATTATCCTTCAGTGTAATTATTGCTACCTTAACGTTGTCAATCGTATTCTCGGTCATTGTGCCCAGAAAGAATACTGCTGAATAGATTTTTTAATTGTTGTTCTCGAAGAGATTCTTTGGCAGAATCTTAAGGAGCATGGGCAGTGTTAAAAACTTCTGCGGCAAAGAGGTGATAACAAAAGTTGGAATTGTTCTTAGGATAGTAATCAATTCGCTTCGCATTTTCTCCTTTTCTTCTTCCGTGAGCGGATTGGTTCTGGCCTTTCGAAGCAACTCCAGCACATCCTCGCTTTCCTGAATTTCTTTAGCCAGCTTGGATTTATTCTTTTCGGCAATCCGCTGCACCCGTTGCACAAATTGGTCGCTTACCTCGTTGTAGTCTTTCTTGTTTTGAAGGTGATCGAGTTGGTTCCAGTGCTCAAGCACAAAGCCTTCAATGGCAATGAGGCTGTTTTCCAAATCATCGTCATTGAAATTAAGATAGTAGCAAAAGCGTTTGATGTAATCTTGCTCAGCTTCCTCCACTTTGCGATCCGCCCAGGTAGTGAGTATGGCAATTTCCAGAAAAAATTTTTTTAATATCCATGAGTTCTCTGCCGGTAAATTGATTTCCTCGATCGAAAGTCCCTGATCAAATATTCGCAACGCTTCTTTACGTTTATCAGCCGGAAGGTCAGTGCTTTGAATAAAATATTCAAAGAGCCTGCGCTCTTCGTACTCCACGCGCTTATTGGCATGAGCTGCAGAGGTGATCACTTTCACTACAGAAAAGCGAAGTTCTTCTCGTTCATAGCGGAAGAAATCAGCTACAATCTTATCGGCATTGGTGTGTATCCATTGACCAAAAATAAAAACATCGAGAAAGAGCAGGCTGTTATGAAAAAATGAATTCCAGAAATTATCCTGCCTGTTGCCCGTTTGTTCGATGCGTTTGTCAAGGATTTTCTCCGCCAGCTCAAGTGGCGATTTCTTTCTTCCGAAGAGTGTTTTTGAGGGTGTAGCTAACTCCGGAAAAATGTTGTTATAAAAATTAGAGACGTTCTCCAGGGTTTTGAAAATCACTTTTGAAAATTCTTCGGGATTTGTAATGGCTTTTTCGTGAAACAAAAGCGAACTGCTTACCAGGCTTTCCGCAAGCAAAACCTTCATCCGGTCCTTATCATCCCAGCTTGACTGATCGGGATGATTAATCTCCCCCACGGCTTGTCCATACATAAGCCCTGTAGGCTGAACAACCCGATAAATAGAGTGCTCAGGATGGGCTGTTTTATGAGAAGTCTTTGAGGTAAGTTCTCTCAGCATTCCACCCCGGAATTCTAAATACTCTTTAAGCCAGCCTTTTTCGCGTGGTCTCATAAGGAAAAAGATGTTGAATATAAGGAATTTTTGGGAGCCGGAGATTACAGGGCTCCCTTCCAACCCTTGCTTTCAACCTGGCTGGCGGCTGATTCTACCTTCTGTTTTAACGTTGCTTTGTATTCATCGAGTTTTTTGGCAAGCGCAAGATCGTGGCTTCCCAGTATTTGTGCGGCTAACAGCCCGGCATTTTTGGCTCCATCTAAAGCAACCGTAGCAACCGGTACGCCCGCTGGCATTTGAAGAATTGAGAGTACTGAATCCCAGCCATCAATAGAGTTTGAAGACTTTACAGGTACACCAATTACAGGTAGCGAAGTTATCGAGGCTACCATACCTGGTAAGTGGGCAGCTCCCCCTGCGCCCGCTATTATTACTTTGAGTCCGCGCTCTCTTGCCTTTTGTGCGTACTCAATCATGCGGAGGGGTGTGCGGTGGGCGGATACTATGGTTAACTCATAAGCAACCTTCAATCCATCAAGAACTTCGGCAGCTTCTTTCATCACCTTCAAGTCTGACTGACTCCCCATAATAATACCCACTGCTGGTTTGCTCATATTAGGCAATGACTTTTAGTGTTCGCTTCACAAAGTTGGCTTTCTCTTTTAAACTATCAAGGTCTGAATCAACAATTGTTACATGCCCCATTTTTCGAAAAGGCTTTGTCAATTTCTTTCCATATAGATGAACGTGTACACCCGATAGCCCGATCACTTCTTCGAAACCCTGATAGACGGCTTCGCCCTCATAGCCGGGTTCTCCTAACAAATTCACCATGGCGCCAGGCAATACTAAGGATGTATCGCCCAAGGGTAAATTCAAAATGGCACGCCAATGTTGTTCGTATTGCGAAGTTACATTCGCTTCAATGGTTTGATGGCCGCTGTTGTGCGGGCGAGGGGCAATTTCATTCACTAAAACCTGATGATCTTTTGTGACGAACATCTCCACAGCCAGTAACCCAACCATGCTTAAGTTCTCAATGACTTTCCGTGCAATTTGATCAGCCTGTTGTAAAACGGAAACCGGAAGTTGAGCGGGTGCAAAAAGATACTCCACTAAATTTTGAACAGGATGAAATACCATTTCCACCACCGGGTAGCTAATAACCTCGCCCCGTTCATTTCTGGCAACGATAACTGAAACCTCCTTCTCAAAATCGACAAACTTTTCTATTAACCCCGGAGCATCAAAGGCTTTGCCAATTTCTGATTCCGATTTTAAGACTTGAACCCCGCGCCCATCATAACCCTCTTTGCCTAATTTATTTACGGCTGGTAAAAAATCGGCCCGGCTCATTACATCTTGTTT
>JAKEEN010000049.1 GCA_022616575.1 Flammeovirgaceae bacterium | reverse complement strand
GGTAATGTGATATAATAATGAACATAAGGAATCTGCGTATCAATGGAAAAGTCAAAATTGTTAATTGGGAACTCATTAAACTGAGTCATATAGTCCAGGTCCCTTAGGTTGGAAGCGGTCCAATCCTGATGGCAATGAAGAATTCTGAGATAGTAAGTATCGCGTTCACTTTTCAGGTCGTCAAACTCAAGTAGAAGATTCCATTGACCATTCCTGGTAACTGCCGGCCTGAATTCACCGGCACGAATGTCACTTGAGTAGAGCCGGACTGTTTTTATTGGAGCTTCATATGATTTGTCCTCATACTCAAGAACCTTTGAATTCTCGGGTAGGCCGGTTGTGCCGAGTTGAGAGGCGGGCACACAGCAAATGAATAGCAGGTTGAGAAATAAGAGAAGCACTATTCGCATCCGCAGAATATGCTGAGATTGCCAAAGAAGCATAGGATTATTAAAGAACATTTTAATTCATTTCAATTTCGTCAGCCACTTTTAACCATCGCTCGTTTAATTCATTGAGCTTTGTAAGGGTCAGGTCATGTGCTTCTTTGGCTTTTGACAGGGCTGTATAATCTGAAATTAACTCAGGCTTGCTCATTTCAATTTCTAAATCATGCTTCTTTTTCTCTAAAGCAGCTATCTGTTCTTCTATTTTTTTTAAATCTCGTTCGAGGTTTTTCTTATGATCATTTACCGGCTTGGTTTTCGGAGGTGTTTCCTTCCTTTCTGCTTTTGGCTCGGGGGCTTTTGTTTCTTGTAGTGAATCACCCTGCTGCTTTCGCCAATACTCGTATTCTTCATACGAGCCAGGGTATTCTTTAATTTGCTTATCCTGGATGTACCAAATCTTATTAGCGATCTGGCTTACAAAGTGCCGGTTGTGCGACACCACCACAAACGTACCGAGGTATTGCTGAAGCGCCTGGATCAAAATATTTTCAGAAATAAAGTCTAAGTGGTTGGTGGGTTCATCCAACAGCAGGAAGTTAGCTTCTGAAATTAATGTTTTGGCCAATGCCACACGCGATTTCTCACCGCCTGACAATACCTTAATTTTCTTAAACACATCTTCATCCGAAAAAAGGAAACATCCCAGGACGTTCCGAAGCTGCTGCTCTGTTTTGCCTGACCCCGCCTGCTTTAATTCTTCGAGTATCTCATTGTTTACATGTAGCGACTCTAACTGGTGCTGGGCAAAAAATCCCTGAATAACATTGAAACCCAATTGCCGCTCGCCTTCAATCGATTCTGTACCTGATAAAATTCGAAGTAATGTAGATTTACCTTTACCGTTGGCTCCAATCAAGGCTACTTTATCACCACGCTCCAGGGTAATCGAAGTATTTTTTAGTAGCTCGAGTTCTCCATACGCTTTTGAAATATTCTTCAGTTGAACAACATGTCTGCCCGATTGCTGCTTAAATGTGAATTTAAAATTGACAGCCGCTACATCATTCATCACATCTTCAATGAGGTCCATTTTATCCAGCATCTTTACCCTCGACTGCACCTGCCTGGCTTTGGTAGCCTTGGCACTGAACCGTTCAATAAACCGTTCGGTCTGTCTTATTTTTTGCTGTTGGTTATTGAAAGCATTCTTTTGAATTTCTTCCCGCATTTGCTTTTCCTGCAGGTAGTAGGTGTAATTACCTTCGTAGGGAATTAATTGTTGCTGGGTAACGTCAACGGTTCGCGTACACACATTATCCAGAAACCTTCTGTCGTGCGAAACGACAATAACGGCCCCATCGTAATTTCTCAGATAGTTCTCTACCCACTCGATTGATGGAAGATCAAGGTGGTTAGTAGGCTCATCAAGCATAAGTAGTGATGGCTTCTCTAAAAGAAGTTTAGCGAGCATTACGCGCATGCGCCAGCCTCCTGAAAATTCCCTTAAGGGTCTGTGCAAATCTTTTGTACTAAAACCAATTCCTTCTAATATTTCTTCAGCCTTGGCTTGCATGGTGTATCCATCCAGGTGTTCGAATTTTTCCTGCAAATGGGTAAGTTTATCAATCAGCGATTCTGAATAGTCAGTCTCAAGTTGATGAAGTATTTTCTCAATTTCTCTTTGTGTATCAACAGCAACTTTAAATGCCCCCATTGCTACGGTTACAATGGCATCGTCACTTTGGTAGGAGAGAAGGTCCTGGTTTAGAAATCCGATCGTACAGTCATTACTCTTGCTTATGGAGCCGGCATCAACAGTCAATTCTCCATGGATCAGCTTTAAAAGAGTCGACTTTCCGCGCCCATTTAGGCCAATCAGGCCGATTTTGTCTTTTGGTTTAATAAATAAAGAGGCATCTTCGTACAGCGCACGTCCACCGATCAGGTACGATATATTAGAAATGGAAATCATGGGGCAAATTTAAACCATGATTCATTGGATTATAGGATTTTCAGAATTTTAAAGTCAGTAAATAATGAAACTCATAAGCATGATTCTAATGATGGGCTGGTTGCTCATCTCAGGGTTTAGTAAGAATGATTTTTTAATAGTTGGAGAAACCAGCTTGCCTGCCATCACTTCTTACGCTGAAAGCTTACCGTTGGATAGAATAAAAATGCCTCCCGGTTTTAAGATCAGCGTATTTGCTGAAGTAGAGAATGCCCGGTCAATGGTGCAAAATGCAGAGGGAACCGTCTTTGTGGGCAATCGCAGCGGCAGCAAAGTTTATGCAGTGAAAGATACTGATGGCGATTATAAGGCCGATAAAAAGTGGGTTGTTGCCTCTGGATTAAACAGTCCTAATGGGGTAGCAATTCGAAGGGGAGATTTATATGTGGCCGAGATAAACAGGGTTATCAAATTCCCCGAAATTGAAAAGCGATTAAATAACCCGCCACAACCTGTAGTAGTGAATGATGACTACCCAAAAGACAAGCACCATGGCTGGAAGTATATTGCATTTGGCCCGGACGGCAAACTATATGTTCCTATAGGCGCACCCTGCAACATTTGTGACGAGGGCGATCCATATGCGTCCATTACGCGCATTAATGCCGATGGCACCGGCTTTGAAATAGTAGAGCGTGGCATTCGTAATACGGTAGGCTTCACCTGGCATCCGCTTACCAACGAACTTTGGTTTACAGACAATGGCCGCGATATGATGGGCGATGATATCCCGCCCTGTGAATTGAACTATGCACCAAAAGCCGGAATGCATTTTGGGTATCCATATTGTCACGCAGGTACAATTAAAGATCCAGAGTTTGGCAGCAGGAAAAATTGTACGGAGTTTATACCACCGGCCCGGTCTTTAGGTCCGCATGTGGCCCCATTAGGATTGAAATTTTATACGGGTGCGATGTTACCGGGGAGTTATAAAAATCAACTCTTTATTGCTGAACACGGATCATGGAACCGCTCAAAGAAAATAGGGTACCGGCTGAGCCTGGTTAAAATAAAGGATAACAAACAGGTTATTTCTTACGAAACATTTGCGAGCGGCTGGATGGATGATAAGACTCAGGAAGTATGGGGGAGGCCCGTGGATGTTTTGATTCTTAAGGATGGATCAATGCTTGTATCTGACGACCATGCCGATGTGATCTACAGAATTTATTATCAGAAGTAGTCAAGTGCATCCTAAATTATTTGAGCTTGGTGGTATCACCCTGTACTCGTACGGTGCGTTTATAGCGCTCGGTGTGTTACTCGGTGTCGCCTATTTGGTAATTCAAGGCAAAAAAGATGTTGGGCTTACATTCGACCAGGCAAATACTCTTTTTCTAATCATTTTCATATCTGCTTTTGTTGGTGGCAAGGTCTTTTTCTACTTCGAAAATCCGGGAGCCTTTAGCATAAGGAAGTTTTTTTCAGGAAATGGATTTGTGTTTTATGGGTCTTTTCTTTTTGCTGTGCCAGCCATGCTGTGGTTTTTCAAGAAGCATAAGCTGGATGCTTATAAAATGCTCGATGTAATGGCTGTTGTAACTTGCATTGTGCATATGTTTGGCCGAATCGGCTGTTTTATGGCAGGATGTTGCTATGGAATTCCCACAGATAGCGTCTTAGGTGTAGTGTTTACAGATGCTGCATGCAAAGCCCGTCCTCTTGATACGCCCTTGGTGCCGACTCAATTGCTTGAAGCTTCTTTTATTTTTATTGTGATGATTGGCTTGCTGATCATCAAAAGGCGATTTCAAAAATTTAAAGGTCAGCTATTTCTTATTTACCTCGGTGCGTATGCTGTTGGAAGAAGTGTGTTGGAGATTTACCGGGGAGACGTAGAGCGGGGATTCGTTATTGAAAACTGGCTATCTCACTCTCAGTTTATTGCCCTGCTTATTCTGATAGGGGTTGCGCTAGTTTACAAGAATTGGTCAGCGCGAAACTCCATTAAAAGGTGAGAGATTAAAAATCATCAGCCACTGCCTGAACCTCTTTCTTTTTATCCTCTTTCATCATCTTCGTGACTGGAACAGATCGATAAGTAAGTTGTACCTGATCTTTATCAAATGGTTTAAAGTGAAGGCTAAGATTTTTTCCACTCCAAACGTAACTATCTGAGCGTACATTAAATTCAGCTTTGCCGAGGGCGCTCTCCATCCCTTTCATTAATCGTGGATCTTTTGCGGCAAGTACCACAATCTCATAGATCAAATTCTTGTACGCCTTCAGCTCGATCTTGTTGACTTTCACCGGCCCGACAAACTGGTAGTCCGGATGCTCTACTTCGTACACTTTAGCTGGAAACTCATCTTTCTCTCCGAACTTTTCAACATGGTCTTTTTTAAAGATCACACCTTTAACGGAATCAACCCGGCTGTTGAGTTTAATGTCCTTAAACCCGTTTCTGCGGTCAAGTTCAGTGGTATCTTGTTGGGCATTGGCAAACCCGAAAAAACTAAATATTATAAATAAGGTCAGGTTCAATTTCATAGTTACTTGTCAATAAATTGTATGGGTACAATGACTCTTGTCTTATCCCAAACGATCTCCAGGTCAGCAAAATTATTTTTTTGATTAAATGTCATCGTAAATAATTCACTAATGTAAGAAATAGATTCGACCGGCACCTCAAACCGAAACGCATCGTTTTTATCGTTATAGTTATAAGAGCCCCAAAGTCCGGTGTCTTTATTAAAGATAATGATCCAGGTCTGTTCACCTGGGATCGTGAATATGGAGTAGGTGCCTGCAAGTAGAAGATTACCTTTCACGATAATGTCTTTCGTTGTGGTTATCTCGGTAGTTTCATTAGCACCTGTTCTCCATACCTGCCCATAAGGCACCAGGCCTCCAAATATCTTTCGGCCTTTCTTTGCCGGTTGACTATACATTACTTTTACATAAGCGTCCTTGTATTTCATTGAAGTCACGTTCAATGGACTTATCCTCGGGTTTTGCTGTGCCTCTAGTACGGTGCTGATTACTATAAAGAAAATAATAACGGAGCCTGACTTCATGAAAACATAGAATTATTCCTAAAAGTAATACTCTGCCAATATTGCGCCAATATATTTGTTCTCCCGATTTGACTTCATTTCATAATATGCCTGACCCCAAAATTCAAATTCCGACTTTTGAATTCTATATTCTGGCTTCTGAAACTTGAATTCTGTATTCTTGC